>JALRJE010000089.1 GCA_023268965.1 Crocinitomicaceae bacterium | reverse complement strand
AGTTTGGCGGCATTGAGGACAACCAAATCGGTAACGTTGATTTCGATTTCCCCAGTTGGAATATTTTTATTCTTACTGCTGCGTTCAATGACTTCACCCTCAACTTGAATCACAAATTCGCGACCTAACTTGCGTGCTTGTTCGCAAAGATCGGAATTGACTTCCATATTGAAAGCAAGTTGCGTAATTCCATAGCGATCGCGAAGGTCGATAAAGGTCATTCCACCGAGGTCACGGGAGCGTTGCATCCAGCCTGCGAGTGTAACTTTGGTTCCGACGTGTTGAATTCTTAATTCTCCGCAAGTGTGTGAGCGATACATAGCCTTTGTTTTTGAAGCAACAAAGGTAAGCAATCTCGCTTAAAAGCCGTTTCTGAGCAGGTAAGAAGTATCTACCAAAGCATTAAAAAACGAAAGAAGTTGTTGTTTTTCTTTTGCACTTATTGCAAAGGCTACAATTCGAGGATCTTGCAAAGGATGTTTGGCGCCACCTTGTTGGTAATGTGCAATGACATCTTCTATAGTTTGAAGACTGCCATCATGCATGTATGGAAAGGTCAACGGTAAATTGCGCAGGGAAGGAACTTTAAATTTACCGATGTCTGAGGAATCGTGGTGGATCCGAAAGCGTCCTTGGTCTGTTTTGCCGTCATAGCTCGCGTACAAGCCGTTATTGGCTGCCTCGTGGGTTGTAAAATAGGGTGCCGGATGGCATTGGATGCAGTATAACTTATCGGAAAAGATGCGCCAGCCTGCAAGTTGATCTTTACTGATTGCGTTTTTGTTGCCGGCTAAATATTGGTCAAAAGGTGCATTCATGGACAGCAAGCTTCTTTCAAAGGCGGCAATACTTCTAGTGAGCACCCAAGCATCAAAGTCTCGACCATAAATTGCTTTGGCGCCGGCTTGGTATTCGGGTATTTGCTTGAGTTGTTTGATAAGGTGTTTCATGTTATGCCCCATTTCGACAGGTTCTTGAATCGGAACAATGACCTGTAGTTCGAGGGTTTGCAGGTGAGCATCGAACATGGCTGTTTTTAGAAAAGCTGAATTGAGGAGGCTTGGTGCATTGCGCTCGCTAAGTTGCCCGTTTATTCCTTTGCTTTGAGCGAGATGATCTGTAAATGCTTTGTGGGGGTCGTGACAAGTGGCACAAGAAACGGTACCGTCTAAAGAGAGGCGGGTATCAAAAAAGAGCTGCCTACCTAAGGCAATTTTTGCCGCATCTTGAGGGTTGTCTTGGGGTGCAGGAATACTGACTAATGCATTGAGATCTTGGCTACTACCACAACGCAAGGCCACAAAGCCTGAAATAAGCAAAAGCGCAATAGCGGTAAAGCGCAGCATAATTTATGGTTTTACAAAGCGAAACGCTTGACTACTGCCGTTGTTCATTTCCACTTTTAAGAGATAGAGTCCAGCAGGAAGTTGTTCGAGCGCAATGCGAGCAGTAGCGCTGTCTAGCACTTCTGTGGTGAATAGCTGCCCAGCACTATTGTAGAGGTGATAATTTTGAAGCGTCAGGTTGTCGGCGGCAGCTAATGTTCCTTCATTTTCGTTTTGGATCCAGGTTACAACGGCTGCAGGGCGCTCAGAAAGGCTTGCATTGGCTGAAAGTGTGAAAACATCTTGGCTATTGACGTTTTGAAGAATTTGTTGGTTTAGGCCTGCTTCACCGTGCACTACCCCAATATTAGCCAAGGGTATTTGCTGTAGCCAGCGGTCTACGTGACAAATATAGTTGAGGTCTATTTGGTTACCAATGTTGGTTTGAATGCACGGTAATGCAATGTTTTGTTGGTTGTTATTGCCGAGGTTGTGCAGTTCAAAATAAGCATTGGGCATATTGTCGTTGTTGTTGTCGGCCATACCACCAATGATCATGTGCATGTAGCCAAAGGCCCAGCCCCAATACATAGAAGGACTTTGGAAACTGAGCGGATGTGTATCTGGATAAGCAGAGATGTCTTGGGCAAGCGCGCCCGCTTGGGTATTGTAGCGCTTAGGAACACCTACAGTAAAGTTGATTGAATCTATATGATTTAAATTGATATAGCCAAGATATAAATTGGTGTGCTCAGGTGTAACCAGCCAAATGTCTGAATCGAGGTTGGTTTGTAAGCCGTTGTCGTGAAAAAGTTTTACTTCTGAAAGGTAATAATTGAAATGATCGATTTTTATGGCTATGCCGTCATTACCGACAAACGTTTGGTTCAGGTCAAAAGCTTGGGAACCAAATAATGGTTCTACATTCAAGAACACATTTTTCTGAGACCAAGACAAAGTGGCCAATGATAAACACATTATAATCAATAGATTTCTCATGGATTTGGTTTTTTAAAAATGTAAAGAACTTCATTTTTCATGAGGCGAAAACGATCGATTTCTTCTTGTGTATAATGCGCATTCAGATCAAAGGCAGTGGTCTGAAAACCAACGCGCTCAGGATAAGTTGGGTAGTCTTTTCCGAAGAGACGGACGTGGTCTTTTTGCCAGTAGTGTAGTTCGCGATCGGCTTCTGAAATGATGCTCGGGTCTTCGTAGGTGGTTTCACGTGTAAAATCTTGAGGAACCTGCATGATGGCCCAGCCTCCGGGCTTTAAAACTCTAAAGAGTTCAGACATACATTGCACAGGATCAGCTACGTGTTCCATGACATGGTTGCAAAAGACAACATCAAAACGATCGTTTTCTAGCGGAATTTGGTGTAAATCAAAATGGAGGTCGGCAATTGGGGATACTAAATCAGCAGTGAGATAGTTGAGGTTTTTTTGCGCTTTAAAGCGATCGATGAAGCATTGCTCCGGGGCCATGTGCAATACCGATAGATTTTCTTGCGTAAAGAAGTTACTGTGGTTTTTGAGGTAGAGCCACATGAGTCGGTGGCGTTCAAGGGTGAGGTCATAGGGGCATAGAACGTTGTCTCGGTGGGCCACTTCAGATCCATAAGACAGAAACTTTGAAAAAGATTTTTCGCAAACTGGACAACGCACAGCAGTGCCTCGGTACATTGCTGGGGCAAAAATGCGAAAGACATAACTTAGCCGAATGAGCAAAGGCCTCGGTAATTTGTTGAGTAGGAATTTATAAAGTTTCTTCACTTTTCAAAGTTAACCTTTTCAAGAGAGAATATGGTTAATTTTGCTAGAAATACTGCCATGAAAAAGTGCTTCATTTTTACTTGTTTATTCTTGTTTATGTACCAACAACTCCTTGCTCAAGAACCTATTGCCCCTCGCAAAGATCAAATTTTAGAAAAGCATGGTCATCAGCGAACTGACCCCTTTTATTGGATGCGCGAACGCGATTCACAGCCGGTTTTAGACTACCTCAGCGCAGAAAACAACTACGCCAAGACCTATTTTAAAGCCCTAGACCCGCTCGTGAACGAACTCTTGACTGAATTTGAACAGCGAATCGATCCGAATGAAACAAGCGCGCCATTTATTTTGAATGGTTATCAGTATCAAATTCGCAATATTGATGGCCAAGATTACCAACAAATTTTCCGCTATGAAACAGACAGTAAAGCAGTGTTGTTTTTTGATGAAAACGAGCGAGCAAAGGGTAAATCGTTTTACGAATTGGCAGGGTGGGCGCCATCTCCGAATAATCAAATTTTAGCAATAAGCGAAGATTTCAAGGGCCGCAGACAGTACGAGGTTCGTTTTCGAGTGAATGGAAAATACCTCAAAGATATTTTAACGGAAACAAGTGGCAGCATGATTTGGGCTAACGACAACAAAACGCTGTATTACTCCAAAAAAGACCCCGAGACCCTTCGTGAATACCTCATTTATCGCCACGTCATTGGCACCCCTCAAAGTGCCGACGAACTTATTTATGAAGAAAAAGACGATAAATTCAGCGTGGGCATTGGCAAAACATTAACGAACAAATATATTCAGATTTACAGCTACAGCTCCACTACTTCTGAAGTTCAAATGATCGATGCCGACAACCCAAAGGCGCAAGCGCAAGTTTTTTTGGCGCGCAAGGCAGGTCATATTTATGAGGTTGAGCACCATGAAAATGGCTTTTATATCCTGACCAACGACAACGCCCTTAATAATCGAATTCTTTTTAGTCGTTTATTCCCTTCCGACCTTCAATCTTGTCAAGAAATCGTATCTCACCAATCAAAAGTGCTCCTCGAAGGATTAAATGTTTATAAAGAATACCTTTTGATTGAGGAACGCACTAATGGTCTGCTCAAACTGAAACTCAAAGGTGTTGAAGACGGTAAAGAAAGCTATATTGCTGTAGACGGTGAAACCTACTACCTCGGTTTGGCAATCAATGACGACTATGCTGCCGCAAAATTATATTACGTATATAACTCCATGACGACGCCTTCAAGGGTATACACCTATGATTTCAAAAGCGGTCAGCAAGAAATTTTCTTCGAGAAAAAGTTGCGCGATACAAATTTTGACCCCGCTCATTATGTTTCTGAGCGCGTGTGGGCAACTGCCAACGACGGCACGCAAATTCCGGTGAATATCATGTATAAAAAAGGCACGGATTTATCAAAAGCACCTTTGTTGCTCTATGGTTATGGTTCCTACGGCTATACTTTACCCGATATTTTTAGCCCGACCCGTTTGTCTTTGGTCAACCGCGGATTTGTTTTTGCTACCGCACATATCAGGGGTTGTAAATATTTAGGAGAAGAATGGTATCAAAACGGGAAATTTGACAAGAAAATAAATACGTTTACAGACTTCATTAATGCTGCCGAATTTTTAGGCCACATGGGCTATTGCGACCCTTCCCGCATTTATGCCAACGGCGGAAGCGCTGGTGGTTTGTTAATGGGCGCAATCGCTAATATGGCTCCGTATTTATTTAAAGGAATCGTTTCAGAAGTACCTTTTGTAGATGTAGTAACAACTATGCTAGATGAAAGTATTCCGCTTACAACTAGTGAATACGAAGAATGGGGAAATCCCCAAGATCCTCATTACTACTATTATTTGTTGAAGTACTCACCTTATGATAACATCCATGCAATGGATTATCCTGCTATGTACGTGACCTCTGGTTATCATGACTCACAGGTTCAATATTGGGAGCCCGCCAAATATGTAGCTAAACTTAGAACAATGCGCACAAATGAGGCCGCTCTTGTTTTTGAGTGCAATATGGATGCCGGCCACGGTGGTGGCTCGGGCCGTAGTGTAGAGCGCTTGGAGCGTGCTAAAATTTATGCGTTTATTTTAGGGCTTGAGCAAGGGATTACGCATTAGTTATTGTCTCTTTTTTTGGAGCACGATTTCCTTGGCCCAAAATTCGGCCCTGGAGAGTTTTAGGCAAAGTCCCGTTATGTACGCTGATTTGGGTTATACTGTCAATCCATTTCGGATAGATTA
>JALRJE010000085.1 GCA_023268965.1 Crocinitomicaceae bacterium | reverse complement strand
AGCAAGAAGTATCTCGGCCAACTACAAAAACGCATATTCAAAACGAAACATCCCCCCTTTTCATGCGCAACAAGAATTACATGCGCACTACCTAAGATTATCAGAAGAAATAACGAAGTAAGCCTAATTTTTGCTTCCAAGTTTCAAATGATTCCAAAGGCTGATAACCTACTTTACCCTCCTTCTCAAAGCGTGCCAGCACATCAATAAGCATTTGTTCGGTTTGATCAGCGTACATCAATGGAGCTTGCTTTTCTTGTCCGAGCCAATAGTTGATTTGTCTGTGATAAATCAAATCGAGCGCTGCAATTGAAGTGGCGCCTACCTCTGCTGCCCCGAGTGCATTGCAGGTTTGTTCGTAGTGGCCCTTCATTGGAATAACGAGTGTCTTTTTGCCTAAAAACAACGCCTCTGATGGCAATTCAAAGCCTGCACCACACAGCACCCCGGTGGCACTCAATAGACTTTCTTGAAAGCGCTTTTGGCTAATCGGCTCAAAAAAAACGTTGTCTACCCGATACGAATAAGTGGCATGCTTAGAAAAAACTTGCCATTGCACATCAAATTGCCTTAAAAAATGCATCAGTATGTCGTCGTGATAACCCGGCAAATAAACAGTGTAGTGCCCAAGATCTGATGGCGCAGCACGGCGTATCTCTTTTCGTATAACAGGTGTAAATACGCGCTCGTCATAGGACTTAAAATGAAAGCCATACTTCTGACGAGCCGGGGTGTAATGTTGGAGCACATAACGGCCAAACGCCGCTTTTTGATCTGGTTTAGGAGCTAAGGGATGTACCACTGCAGCCTGATGACTCATTTCAATGCACGGAACACCACTCAATAAAGCAGACCACGCCGAAACGGGCTCAAAATCGGAAAGCACTAAGTCATACTGTTTAATCGGAAAGGAACGTATCTCTCTTACTAAATCTATCGGATGCGTATTTTGTAAAGACTTTAAAATACTGATATCGCCATTTTTACCACTCAAAAAAGTAAGACCAGTGCGTTGATAGTCTATGGGGAAATCTGCTTTGATTTGCGCTTGATTGCCACTAACGAGCGTATCTACCTGCACATACTTTTGAAGGATAGGGACAATCTCGTGAGCCCTACTTAGGTGCCCATTTCCGGTGCCTTGTATCGCATACAATACTTTCATATCAGTTCGGCTGTAAACCTGAAATCACTTCTTTTAATAAATGCTCGTAGTTCAACGCTTCCTTATTCTGAGAAATGATTTCAGAAGGATTAAACACCTGACTGCGGTCATGGCGATAAAGCGTCCATTTTTCTTGGTGGTACTCTAAGGCAGTAGAGTTTTCAACCCAGTCACCAGAATTAAGGTAAAGCACTTCTCCACCGTCTTTACCCCTCATTATTTTAATTTGCGGCTGGTGAATATGGCCACAAACCACGAATTGAAAGTCTGAACACATGGCAATTTCAGCTGCTGTTTCTTCGAAGTTGTTCACATATTTAACGACCCCTTTTACACTATCTTTTACTTTCTGAGAAAGTGAAATTCTTCCCCTTCCGAGTTTTTCAGAAATCCAATTCATAAAGGTGTTCAGCACTATGAGCAAATCATATCCTTTACCACCGAGTTTGGCCACCCACTTGGAGTGTTTCATGGTGGTATCGAAAACATCTCCATGAAATATCCAGGCTTTTCCTGTTGGCAAGTCTAGCAAAAGCTTATTTTGAATTTCTAGGCCACCCATTTTAAAGCCTTTAAACTTGCGCAGCATTTCGTCATGATTCCCTGTAATGTAATAAACTTTGGTGCCGTTGGTAAGCATCGAAGCAATTGATTTGAGTACCTCCATGTGGGCTGCAGGAAAATAACGCTTACTAAACTGCCAAATATCAATAATATCGCCGTTGAGCACTAGAGTGGTCGGGGCGATGCTTTTTAAATAAGAAACCAATTCGGCTGCCCTTGAGCCATAAGTGCCGAGGTGTACATCTGAGATAATAACAAGGTCAAGTTTGCGCTTCATCGTTTAATTTTGATGTAAAGTTCGCAGCGCAATGTAACGTCGTTTTTAAGAGAAGATTATGCTTGGTAAGATCTTTCAAAACTGAATTGTTAATAACCAAAAAAAGGAGCCCGATGTGAGCTCCTTTCAAAAATTGAAATCTTACATTTTACCTCGCCAATTTGATAATCTGATCCACCACACTCGGGTCGAGTAAAGTGCTGGTGTCGCCGAGATTGGAAATATCACCCTCCGCAATTTTTCTAAGAATGCGGCGCATGATTTTACCACTGCGCGTTTTAGGAAGGCCTGGTACAAATAAAATCTGATCGGGTTTGGCAATGGGCCCAATCACTTCATTCACTTTTTGGATGATTTCTTTTTGAAGAGACTCTAAATCCTGATTTTTACCTTCAATAATAACATATGCAAAAATACCTTGCCCTTTGATGTCGTGCGGATAACCCACTACTGCGCTTTCAATAACGCAGGCGTGCATATTAATGGCATTTTCTACTTCAGCGGTTCCAATTCTATGACCACTGACATTCAAGACGTCGTCTACCCTACCCGTTATGCGGTACATCCCCTCTTCGTCTCGAAGGCAGCCATCACCAGTGAAATATAAATTTTGGTAAGTAGAAAAATACGTTTGACGACAGCGCTCATGGTCATTATAGGTGCTACGGATCATGCCTGGCCACGGAAATTTGATGCACAAATTGCCATTGACGCCATTGCCTTCTATTTCCACTCCGTTTTCATCCACCAAGCAAGGCTGAATACCCGGAAGCGGCAAAGTTGCATAAGACGGTTTTGCAGGCGTAATGCCTGCTAAATTCGAAATCATGACGCCACCCGTTTCGGTTTGCCACCAAGTATCGACAATTGGGCAACGATTTTGCCCGATGTGCTCGTTGTACCAATGCCATGCTTCTTCGTTAATTGGCTCACCTACAGAGCCCAGTACTTTGAGTGAACTCAGGTCCTTACCTTTGACCGGCTCTAAACCACAAGCCATCAAACTTCTGATGGCCGTTGGGGCGGTGTATAGGATATCTACTTTGAATTTTTCTACGACCTCCCAAAACCTGCCGGCATCGGGCCAAGTAGGAACGCCTTCAAACATAAGTGTGGTGGCGCCTGCACTCAGCGGGCCGTAAATGATATAGCTGTGCCCGGTAATCCAGCCGATATCTGCGGTGCAAAAATGAACTTGCCCAGGTTGGTACTGAAAAGTATTGACAAAAGTATAGTTGGTCCAAACCATGTAGCCTGCTGTGGTGTGCACCACGCCTTTTGGCTTGCCCGTGGATCCAGAGGTATAAAGAATAAACAAGATGTCTTCAGCATCTATGGTGGCAGGTTCAACTTTCGGGTTGCCCATAGTTTCTACCTTTTTGATTTCGTCTTCCCACCAAACGTCGCGGCCTTTGCTCATTGAAACTGGAGTTCGGGTGCGGGTGCAAACAATGACACATTTGATGGTTTTGTTTCCAACTAGTGCGTCGTCTATGACGCTTTTTAATGCAATTGCTTTAGCGCCGCGATAGGCACCGTCGCAGGTAATGATAAATTCTGCACCAGCGTCTTCTAGCCTATCTGCAATGGCTTGTGCTGAAAAGCCGCCAAAAATAACCGAATGGATGGCACCAATGCGCGCACAGGCAAGCGTTGCAATCGCAAGTTCTGGGATCATGCCCATGTAAATACAAACGCGGTCACCTTTTTGCACCCCGTTGTTGAGCAGCACATTGGCAAATTGCTGTACTTTAAAATGTAGTTCTTGGTAGGTGAGCACGCGGTGCTGCTCATGTGGGTCATTGGATTCCCAAATAATTGCGGGTTCATTTCCGCGTGTAGCGAGATGTCTATCCAAACAGTTTTCGGTCATATTGAGCTGAGCCCCTTTGAACCATTCTATTTTTGGATCTTGGAAATTCCACTCCAGAACGCGGTCCCATTTTTTTTGCCAAGTAAAATTTTCAGCAACCTCGGCCCAAAAGCCTTCTGGGTCTTGGATACTTTTTTGGTAAGCCGCTAGGTATGCTTCAAAGGATTGTAATTGGTACGGGTAGTTCATTGCGCTTGTTTGCGCTAAAATTAACTAATTATCACTTCAACTCAAACGCCACTTCGTTGCGGCGTCCAATGAAATCCCAAGGGGCGTTGTAGCCCATATAAATCAATTGGTCTTCAAAGGCAATGCCTTCTTTGAGCAGCAAGCTTTTTAGTTCTTGCGCTTTTTCAGTGATTTTATCATCATTGGAATAACCACCAAACCGCAAAACAGCAAGTGTACGCTCTTCTTGTTTGGCAATTTTTACCTGAGGATTATTAGGGTTAGGCAAGGCTTCCATTTCATATTGCTTGGGCATCACAAACGAAACTTCGGTCTGCTCACCCATTTCCATCATTACCGGAGAAGTCATGGCGATTTTTTGGCCTTTTTCGTTGCCACCAAAGATGTAGCCTGCCACCCTACGAAAACCCATGCTGCTATTTTCGTCGTATGATTGGGCTTGCATTTGTGTCTGCGCTAAAATGAGCGCTGGATAGCGTCTAATTTCTGCTTTTCTTGTCAAAACACGAAGTACTTCGTAGTCAGGTGTTTCTATAGAAGTGCGCATAAAGGACATGAGAAAAATGAACAAAAACCCAATAACGGAGAGGACAACGAGTAGTTTTTTCAAGGGGAATTTTCTGTTAAAACATTGCAATTGCAAAAAAGTTCTTATCTTTGTATTCGAAAATGGCTTCGTAGCTCAACTGAATAGAGCATCAGATTACGGCTCTGAAGGTTTCAGGTTTGAATCCTGACGAGGTCACGAGCAAAACCCAACATGAAAGTGTTGGGTTTTTTGTTGAAACAAACAGCGTTTACCAGCCTTGTATTGGTGTTAATAAATGAAATTTTTAGACCCTGCATGTTCAAAAGCGTTAAAGTTTTTTGAGCATTTGCAAACAATTTTTCATAATCAAATTTAACTTTGCACCGTGAATCGCATACGGTATAGTAAAATATTAACTTACCTGTGGCTATTTTTGGCCCTTTGGATTTTTGATTACAGTATCGATATTCCAGATCCTCAAAGCGATGCCGTGGCCGAAGACCTTTCTTATAATGACATGGAATCAATTTCTGAGTTCATATTTGAGTACTGTCTTGATTGGGAGAATTTCGTTCCCGAACATGACGAAGACGATCCTGACGACAGTGGTGGCTTTGCCAAGAAAATAGAAGTCGCATTTGTCTTGAATCGTTTTATTATCAAAGAATTCCCTATAAATTACCTTGAAAAATCCGAGCAATATAATAATTATACTCTTGTAGCACCTAAAATTCCATTTATATCGGAATTAACAAAACCACCTCAAGTATAAATTAAATATCAACAAGTTCCTTTAGAACCACAGCCAATCCTCGCATTGAGCTTGTGAAAGTATTGTTTATTTAATTTATAACAAATGTCAAAAGCAAGTTTAACACTGGCAGTTCTATTGCCATTATTTATCTTTTCTTGTAGTTCAAACGAAAAAAAGTACGATTCGTTAGAAGCATTTTCTATTGCTTCACCCCTTCAAAAAGACACCCTATTTTCGAAAGAATATGTTGCCGAAATTCAAGCGATTAAAAACGTTGAGATCCGATCTAGGGTAAAGGGTTTTATAGATAAAATTCATGTTGATGAAGGGCAATTTGTCAAAGAAGGCCAGATCCTTTTCTCAATCAGTGCGCAAGCATATACTGAAGATCTGCAGCGCTCAAAGGCGCAGTTGAAAAGTGCACAAGCTGAATTAAAATCTGTAGAAGTCGAATTAAAAAATGTTAAAAATCTCTTTGAAAAGAGAATTATTTCTAAAACTGAGGTTGAATTGGCTGAGGCTAAGTTAGATGCTGCAGAAGCAAAATGCCATGAAATTATATCAGATGTTTCAATTGCTCAAATGAACGTTTCGTTCACAAAAATCAAAGCACCTTTTTCGGGCTACATCAATCGCATTCCTCATAAATTGGGTAGTTTGGTTGAAGAAGGAACTATGCTCACCACCATTTCCGATAATCAGGATATTTATGCCTATTTCCGGGTAGCAGAATTGGAGTACTTAAGTTTTATGAAAACCAAAGCACTTTCAAATAAAAAAGACTTGCATTTGATGCTTGCTGATAATTCGGAACATGGCGAATTAGGTATAATAGAAACTGTAGAAGGTGAAGTGGATAAAACAACAGGCAATATTGCATTTCGAGCAAAATTTGCCAATCCAAAACATTTGTTAAAACATGGTTCTACGGGAAAAATACGTATGGACTTCAATCTAAAAAAGGCAATTCTAATCCCTATGAGTGCGACATTTGAAGTTCAAGAAAACTATTATGTATACGTAGTGGATAGGTCAAACATGGTTCATTTGCGACGCATTTTTCCTAAGGTTTCACTCGATAATACCTATGTAATCTCCAAAGGAATTAGTTCAAATGAGCGCTTTCTATTAGATGGAATTCAGTTGGTTAAGGAAGGGCAAAAAATCAAAGTAAAGCAATCCTCTAATTAAATGAATCATGGTATCAACATTTATTAAACGACCGCTACTTTCGGTCGTGATTTCCGTTATCATCACCCTACTCGGTATTTTGGCAATACTTGGCTTGCCCATGACGCAATTTCCGAGTGTTGCTCCACCGGAGGTAAACGTTACAGTGGAATATACAGGAGCAAACGCCGAGACAGTTACCAAGGCTGCTATAGTTCCGTTAGAACGTGCCATTAATGGTGTTCCCGGAATGAAATACATGTCTTCAGATGCTGGAAACGATGGTGTAGGCGTAGTGCAGGTGATTTTTGAAGTTGGAACAGACCCTAATGAGGCTGCTGTCAATGTGCAAAATCGCGTAGCAGCAGTCATGGGGGAATTACCAGAGGAAGTTATAAAAAACGGGGTAAAAATCGCCAAGGAAGAAAACGCCATGTTGATGTACTTGAACATCTACAGCAAAGACCCTGCCTTAACAGAAAAGTTTTTGTACAACTACACGGACATTAACGTTTTGGCAGAACTCAAACGGGTAAAAGGTGTCGGGTATGCGGATATCCTTGGAGCAAAAGAATACGCCATGCGTATTTGGTTGAAGCCAGATAAAATGCTTGCCTATAATGTTTCAACCGATGATATCAACCAAGCGTTAGACGATCAGAACATTGAAGCGGCACCAGGAAAAATTGGAGAGAATTCCGATAGAAACAATTATTCCTTGCAGTACGTGGTCAAATACACCGGAAAATTCAGTTCTGAAGATGAATATAGAAATATACCTATCAGATCAACAGAAGATGGACAGATTCTAAGAATCAAGGACGTTGCCGACGTAGAATTTGGAACCACCTATTTTGATGTTGAGGCAAAACTGAACGGTAAACCTTGCGCCTCGATTATGCTCAAACAATTGCCTGGTTCGAATGCCAGTGAAGTAATTTCGGAGGTCAAAGAAAAAATGGCAGCGTTGAAAGAAAACACCTTTATTGAAGGAATGGACTACACCATCAGCTACGATGTAAGCCGATTTTTAGATGCATCAGTACATGAAGTCATTAAAACCCTGGTCGAAGCATTTATTTTGGTGTCGCTGGTCGTGTTTCTCTTCCTTCAGGATTTTCGCTCTACGATTATACCAGCAATAACTGTTCCTATAGCATTAGTAGGTACATTCTTCTTTATGAACCTGCTAGGTTTTTCCCTGAATTTAATCACACTTTTTGCTTTAGTACTGGCAATTGGTATTGTGATTGACAATGCTATTGTCGTTGTTGAGGCAGTTCACTCAAAAATTGAAGACGGGCTTTCACCTAGAAAAGCAACTCAAGCTGCAATGGGAGAAATTACTGGCGCAATTATCGCAATCACCCTTGTGATGTCCGCAGTGTTTATTCCGACAGCCTTTATGAGTGGTCCTGTTGGGATATTCTATAAGCAGTTCTCACTAACTATGGCGATTTCCATCGTATTATCAGGGATAATTGCATTAACACTTGCACCTGCATTGTGTGCCATCTTCTTGAAGTCGAATCACGGACAGAAGAAACAAGGGGCTTTCGGTAAATTCTTGAATGGTTTCAACAAATGGTATGATGGATTGTCTTACCGCTACCAGCGTTTTTTAGTGGTTTTTGTGAATAGACGATCCTTTACCTTTGGCGTTCTTGTGGTATTTTGTTTGGCGACCGGTTTGCTAGCAAAGCTGTTGCCAAGCAGCTTCATACCAAACGAAGATCAGGGAATGTTCTATGTGTCTGTTACAACCCCATCCGGATCAACTTTAGAACGTACTAAAAAAGTGGTTGATGCCATTCAAGAAAAAGCCCAACATCTCGAAGGAGTTGAATCAGTGTCTACTCTTTCCGGAACGAATATTTTAAGCGATGGTACGGGTGCAACATACGGAACGATATTAGTAAACCTCAAAAAATGGAATGAAAGAAACGTATCAGTGAACGATGTAATTGAAGAACTTACAAGAAAAACGGCTTCCATAAAAACAGCAAAGATTGAAATGTTCCCGCCGCCGGCAGTACCAGGTTATGGCAATGCGAGTGGTTTTGAGCTTCGACTAGTGGATAAAACGGGAAATAATGACATCAAAAAGATGGAAAGTATCGTCAAACAATTCATCAAAGATTTAGAAGATCGGCCAGAAATTGGGGCAGCATTTTCGATTTTCGATGCAAGTTACCCGCAATATTTATTGCGTATTGATTACGATAAAGCAGCACAGAAAGGCATAACGGTAAATAATGCCATGAGTTCATTACAAACGTTACTTGGCAGTGAGTACGCAACCAATTTCATCCGTTACGGACAAATGTATAAGGTCATGGTTCAAGCCTTGCCCGAATACCGATCAAAGCCAGAAGATGTCCTCAATATATCCATCAAAAACAACTCGGGAGAAATGGTTCCGCTATCAGCTTATTCAACGATTGATCGGGTTTATGGGGTCGACCAAATGACACGCTATAATATGTTCCCGTCAGCGGAATTAAATGGAGAAGCTACCGCTGGCTATAGCAGTGGCAATGCAATTAACGCTATTCAAGAAGTTGCCAAAACTAAATTACCAAAAGGTTATGACATTGATTGGGCGGGGATTACTCGTGATGAAGTAGAAACTGGAAATGAGGCCCTTTTCATTTTTGTGATCTGTTTAATTTTTGTGTATTTGCTGTTGGTTGCTCAATACGAGAGTTTACTACTGCCTTTACCTGTGATTTTGTCATTGCCAACCGGTGTATTCGGAGCATTTTGCTTTCTATGGCTTTTCGGTCTAGAAAACAATATATACGCACAAGTAGCAATCATCATGCTCATAGGCTTGTTGGGTAAAAACGCAATTCTAATTATTGAGTTTGCCAGCATGAAACATAAACAAGGTGCAACTCCTGTAATAGCAGCAATAGAAGCTACAAAGCTTCGTTTAAGGCCAATTCTCATGACATCTTTCGCGTTTATTGCCGGGCTGGTGCCGCTCATGTTTGCGTCAGGTGCAGGAGCGATTGGAAACAGAACAATTGGATCGTCGGCTGCTGGTGGTATGCTTATTGGTACCATTTTTGGCCTACTAATTATTCCAGGATTATATGTCGTTTTTGCTACAATTTCAGAACGTTTCAGTAATAAACGCATGAATGAAAGACTCCCATTAACAGAAGACACACTTTAATATGAAAAACAAAAAACCAAAAAAGATAATAACGATACTGCTGCTTTTCAGTTCAGTAGTTATTGCAGGTTGTCAATCTTTGAAAGACCCTGCGCAACCGACTTTTGAATCTTTACCAATGAATTACGCTGTTGGACAATTAGATTCCATCAATTCGAGTATGTTAAGTCCTAGAGAACTGCTCAATGATTCTTTATTAGTTGATTTGATCGATACAGTTTTAGTACGTAATTTATCCCTTCTTCGTTCGCAGACTTCTTTGTTGCAACTAGAAGCAGAGGTGTTGGAGGCAAGGAGCAATCTAAAACCGAAAGCTGGTGCTTACATCGGCTACTCCAATCGGAAATTTGGCTTACAAACGATGGACGGAGCAGGGAATATAACCACCACCATTGGCGATGGCGAAATCATCCCAATCAACCTCAATGATTTTAATCTTGGGCTACAAACTTCATGGGAGCTTGATGTTTGGGGAAGGCTGCGCGCTCAAAAAAAGGCTGCATTTTCTCGTTTTCTCGCTGCCAAAGAAGCGCAAAATATGGTTAAAACCTGGATTGTGGAACAAGTTGCCATCAATTATTTCAACCTCATTTGTTTGGATGAAACCAAAAGGATAATTGAACAAAATATTTTAGTTAACGCTGAATTGGTTGAGACTCTAAAAAGCCAAAAAGAAGCTGGACGAGCGAATCAATTGGGTATTCAACAATTTGAAGCTTTGATGTTGAATTACCAAAATCAATTGAATGTAATAGAACAGCAAATCAATAGTTCCGAAAACGAACTGCGCAGATTGTCAGGAAAATATAATAGTGATATCAAACGATCCGCTTTGAATGAAAATAGTCTTACACAAATTAGGATTGCCGCTGGATTGCCCTCACAAATTATGTTGAATCGGCCGGACGTAAGGCAGGCAGAGCAGCTCATTATTGCTGCAAAAGCTGACGTAATAGCTGCTCGTACTGCTTTTTATCCAAGTCTCTCCATTAACGGAAACATTGGTTATCAAGCATATAAAACCCGTTTTTTATTTGCTTCACCACAATCAATTGCCTATGGTTTATTTGGTAACCTTATGGCCCCACTCATCAATCTAGGTGAATTAAAAGCAAATTTCAAACGGGCTACAGCCAACCAATTTGATGCTTACTATGCTTATCAAGAATCACTTCTTATTGCTTTCACAGAGATCAACAATGCGATTTACTTAATAAATTCTACAGAAAAAATGCTCGAAAACAAACAGAAAGAAATGGCGTTACTGCGAAATTCAAGAGAAATGGTTGGAGAATTGTTTAATGCAAATCGATCGAACTATCTAGAAGTTTTATTTGCGCAACAAAGTGCTTTGGCAGTAGAATTGGAATTCATTGAATTGCAGAAGAATCAATTTGCATCAAAGGTTTATTTGTACAAATCTATTGGCGGAGGTTGGAGATAATCAAATATAACGATTCAAAAATTACTTGTTATAACACCCCCTCCAAATCCATATAAAAGTTAGATTTATCGACCCCTTAGGTCACGAGCAAAACCCAACATGAAAGTGTTGTTTTTTTTTGTCTACCGTTCCTGCAAAGAACATCAACTCAAATGCAAAATAACCCTAATTTTGCATAAAACTCAACTCATGCGCTTCAACCTTTCTGAAATCAATGACCTCATGCGGTCCAGACGCACTATTTACCCCGAGCAATTTTCTGATAGAAAGGTTCATAAGGAACAAATTGAACTATTGCTTAATAATGCGCAGTGGGCACCTACACATGGCAACACGCAACCATGGCGTTTTCATGTCTACATGGAAGACGGGCGCCAAAAACTCAGTACTTTTCTAGGCGAAACCTATTTAAAGCTCACCCCTGCCGAACAACAAGTCGATGCCAAACTTGCTAAAATGCTGCGCCGGCCCCTTCTTGCTTCTGCGGTCATTGCCGTTAGTATGAAGCGTCAGGAAACAGAAAAAATACCAGAAATCGAAGAAATAGCAGCAGTGGCTTGTGCCATTCAAAATTTACACCTAAGCTGCACGGCCTATGGTTTAGGTGGGTTTTGGGCAACTCCCAAACTCATTTACAGTACAGCCATGAACGCATTTCTTGGCCTGGAAGAAAAAGACAAATGCCTCGGTTTATTCTACATCGGCTACCCAGCTATTGACTGGCCAGCTAACCAACACCGCCGCCCACTTGAATATAACTGTAGCTGGATCACCGAATAGGCTACTCCTAGAGGTCAAAATTTCGTTTCTTTGTATATGCGCTTATTGCTCGGCATCATTTGTTTCATTCCCTTTTTTAGTTGGTCACAAGCCTATAATCAGCTAGGCAAGCCCAATTATTTTGGTTTTCAGTATCGCCATATTCTGCCCATGCAACAAATGCAATCTGGGCCTCAAAATTTTTCGGATAGCATTCTTCAAACGGAACTGACCCCTACTGACGGCTATACTTTTGGTGGCGTCTTGCGCTACGGACTTACCGATCTTATTTCTTTAGAAACCGGCCTCTACTACAATCAAAGAAACTTCTCGATTCAGAGTACCCGAACAGACAGCATGCTTTCAGTTGACCAACGCCTGCGTTTTGTTCAATTTGAGATTCCGATTCAAGGTAATATCGGAATTCAACTCAGCCGATCTATTTATGCCAATGCTGCACTGGGCGGTGCAATTCTCTACAAGCCAACGAGTGTTGCTACCTACATTAATCCGTCAGACAAACATGAGTTCAGGCAAGTTGGATTGGTCGATATCAATAAAAAACTTGGTTTTGACATCCGTACGAGCATTGGTTTTGAATACCGAAATAAAAAAGCCGGTGTATTTTACCTCGGGGGCACCGCCTTTGTTCAACTACAACCCGCTTTTGTTTTACTCTCGCGCTACCAATACGAAAACTTTAAGCAAGCTGCCTTCGGCGACGTCAATGCGTCAGGCTTTGGAATTGATTTAAAATACTTTATTCCCTACACGCGCCCAGGTCGCCTTATTTTTCAGCAGGGCCCCATTGAGTAGAACCCAAACGATAGCCGATATACGCCATAGGTAAATAAGCCAGTATTAAATCGAGTAAAATAAACCATAGAGGTGTTTGCGGCAGCTTGATTACCATCATGACTCCACCGGCTAAAAATGCAAAGCCAATGGCCATAGCGGTGAGCAGCGGCCTATTCACTTTCATTTTACTTACAAAATAGGCACCCAACAAAGTACCAATCGAGTGGGCCAAAAACGGAAAAATAAAATGTTCTACGCCCATTAAAGGCATGGCCTTGGCTAAACCTTTTTCAGTGGTCAGATCAAAGCCAGCTGGCGCCTGAATAAAATAAGACCCCAATTGAACGATGAATCCGTTCGTTAAAGCGCCTAAAACGAGACCTAGAACTGAATATAAAATTGACTTCATACTGAAAAATTATTCTTTAATTGCTGCGCACATGACAAATGTCAAGGTTCCAAATATAGTACTTTATATTTTCTCTTGGCCTCTTCCCTACTGCAGGCATTGAAGTGCCACCATTCTGTTGGCAGCTGTCTAAAACCTTGCCTCAGCATGGCACTGCGCAATATTTGTCTGTTCTGAACCTGTAATGGCGTTAGTTGCCCAACTTTTAAAAATGAATCTTCTAAAGACGGATAGGCAATTTTTCGAATGTCGTCAAAACCAGCCCCCATATCTAAGGCTTCTCCATTGGCATCGAGAATAGTCAGGTCAATTGCAGCACCCAGATTATGCAGGCTCAAATTTTTTGGATTGGACACAAATTTAATGCGCTCCTTTATTGGCAATGAATCTAGTGCTTTCCACATTTTTTCTTGAACGGAGACGGGCCGAACCGCATCGTAAATCAGCAATTGATATCCGGGGTATTGACGGGATAATTCTTTTTGGACTTCAGAAAGCCGTAGGGCAACATCTTTTTGCAAATAAGCTTTTTGCAAACTTGTGTACAACCTTTCTCTCAGAAAATTATCGGTAGTTGTGTATTTCAAATCAATTTGAATAGCCGCATTGATTTGCTGTACATCGATCAAGCCCTCAGGCAAGACTTTTGGTGTTGTTTTGAGAACTGTTGATGGTTGTTTTTTTGGGGTCGGTTTGATAGGAATTGTTTTTTTTGGACTTTCTTGACAACTCCAAAATATCATGAAGATAACACACAAAAAGAAAAAAAACTTCATTTAATGGACGCCGAGGTAAGGATACGCGCAGTTTCT
>JALRJE010000108.1 GCA_023268965.1 Crocinitomicaceae bacterium | reverse complement strand
TGGGATTGCAAATGTACAAAAGTTTTTTTTATCTCAAAGCGTTTTAAAAAAAAATTACTAAACTATGCGCTGCCCTCTAGCTCAATTGCAGGCCTCAGTTACGGGAAATCCTTACATTTGTTTCAATGCGTCAAAAAAGAGTTTATATGACCGTCTCGAGCGACCTCGCAACAGACAATCGGGTGCACCGCAATTGCACTGTTTTAGAAGAGCTCGGATATCAGGTTTTTTTAATTGGAAGAGAAAAAAAGAACAGCCCAAGGATGCCGAAGCGCTCTTATTTATATAAAAGACTGAAATTGCTTCATGAAAAAGGAGCGTTCTTTTATGCGGCCCTCAATATTCGCTTATTCGTATTTCTGCTTTACAAAAAAGTTGACTTTGTCTTTGCCAACGATCTCGACACCCTTCCTGCGGCCTATTTGATAAGTAAGCTCAAACGCAAACCTATCCTCTACGATAGTCATGAACTATTTACTGAAGTTCCCGAACTCGTTCATAGACCAAAAGTTCAAAAATGCTGGTTGTCCATCGAAAAAATGTTGGTGCCACGACTTTCAGAGATGATCACGGTAAACCGATCGATCGCAGCTATCTTTAAAGACCGCTACAAAATTCCGGTAAGTGTGGTGAGAAATGTTCCGCAAAGAATTCAAAATTTAACCGCGATGGACAAAAAAGAACTCGGTCTAGATCAAAATGAATTCATGCTTATTATTCAAGGCAGCGGTTTAAATGTACAACGAGGCATCGAAGAAGCTGTTTTAGCTTTGGAAAAATTGCCTAATGCCGTGCTTTTTCTAGTTGGAGATGGCGACGTGCTCCCTGCACTAAAAAAATTAGTGCAAGAAAAACAGCTGCAGCAAAAGGTTCGCTTTGTTGGTCGGTTGCCCTACGCTGAATTGATGCGCTATACAGCGGCTGCCGATTTAGGCTTAGCGCTAGACAAACCCCTTAGCTTGAATTACCAACTTGCGCTACCCAATAAAATATTTGATTATATCCAGGCCAATACGCCTATTCTGTCCAGTGCGTTGATTGAAATTAAACAGCTATTGAACGCCTACGATTGTGGAAAAGTCATAGACGAAGTAACGCCAACACAAATTGCCAATGCGGTTCAGTCATTAATGGCTGATAAAGAACGCATGACCCAACTTAAAGAAAATTGCAAAATAGCCGCCGAGATCGAACATTGGGATACCGACAAACAAGTATTATCGGAGGTGGTACTGCGGGTCTTTATTTAACTGATAAAGTCTTCCTAGACGATACAAATCAAAAAGCAAAAGCGGCGCTAAACCTGTTTGGAGTATGCGTAAAAAGAGCGGCTGATGAAAAGCGAGAACCCCCAGCGTAAATTTGCCGAGCCAGAAACTTTTCATCGATATAAAATAGCGGAGGAGTTTATTTTTCTCTACTAGACGTAAATCATCCTTATAGTTAGCACATATCCATAAAAGATTGGCTATTGCATTGTCGGTCTTTTTTAAAAATTCTGAATTCGTATCTAATTTGAAATTCCACACCGGATTATCGATGTGTTCTATATGAATTCCCTTAGCCACCAGCTGCAAGCCAAACAAAGTGTCTTCATGGCCGTAGCCAAGTAATTTTTCTTCGAATGGTAGCTTGTCAAAAACACTTCTTCGAATCAAAAAATTATTGGTTTTGAATCCAGTATCTTGCAACTTCTTACGTTGCTCATAACTGAGACTTTCTCTTGAGGTAGAATACTTCCAACGGAGCCTGTACAGCAAATCAGGAGCAGTGTCTTGATAAACACTTGCGCCCACTAAAACGGCCATATTTTGATGCTGCAATAAATAAGCTAGATATCGTTTGAGAAAAGAAGGGTCCAATACCGTGCTGTCTCCATCTATAAAGAGCAAGTACCCGGCATTTGTATACTTCAGAAAGGAGTTTCTGATTTTGGAACGGCCTATATTCGTTTCTAATTGAATAAAATGAACTTTTGGATGATCGTAATGATTGCGTTGACGAAACGCGACATCGGATGCATCGTCGATAAGAATGATATCAATTTGAGCAGTTTGTATTTTTGAAATTTGAGCACACAACTCTTCTACCAATGCACGCACATCGGTATTGTAAATCGGAATACATACGCTAAGCGTCAAGTAACAAAAATTTATGCCATGGTACTTGGCGTTCCGAAATTCATTGGAGGGAAACCAGCTTGAGGCTCGTCAATTACGCCAAAATTTTGCTCGTATTTTTCGATATTCTCAGCCAATGCTTGCAAAAATCTTTTGGCGTTTTGCGGGGTCATCAATACTCTTGACCGGACTTTACCTTTGGGCATGCCTGGCATAAGTTGTACGAAGTCGCAAACTACCTCAGCTGGCGAGTGGGTAATAATTGCCAAATTAGAGTATACACCAAGGGCGATG
Source organism: Crocinitomicaceae bacterium (assembly GCA_023268965.1). GTDB lineage: Bacteria > Bacteroidota > Bacteroidia > Flavobacteriales_D > Crocinitomicaceae > UBA952. The sequence continues at coordinate 1,929 of JALRJE010000108.1, read as the reverse complement.
TCTTCTGACAATTCGATATTCATGTGGTTTTCTGTATTTTCCATTTATAATACTTTTACTGATTCATTAAAGGTAATTCCAAATTGTTCGAGTTCAGACAAGATGGGTGCATATATTTCTTTACGGACTGGCAAGGTGACGCCTCGTTCGACGATTTGCTGATTTAAAATAAGTTTAGTGGCTATTGCTACAGGAAGCCCAACAGTGTTGGACATCGCTGTATAGCGCTCGTCTTGACCCTCTACTACAAGAGCGCTGTTCACGGCATAACGCGTTTCTTTTTTAGTGTATATAATTTCGTGGTACATCACAATCATATCTTTGTCACCTGAAGCTAAACGCCATTTTTCTACTAATATTTTTTGTAAAAGCGCTGCCGGACTTGCTTTCTCAACTCCAATAACATCCTGGTCGCTAAATAAACCTAAAAAGTAAAATAGATCAAAAATGTCTTTGCGCTGACCCACTACTTTTAAAAATTTATCTTCGACACTAACACCAGTTTCAAAAGGTAAAAACGCATTTAAAAACTGACGCGGGGTAAGTTGTGCCGAACCTTTCATTGTATAGGCGTCGTCGGTCATGCCGAGCTGAACAAAAACATCCCAAGCTTGGCAGAAAGGTGGCCTGCGCAGCGTACCTCGAAAAATAGTGGGGACCTCTTGAATATGATAAGTTTCTAAGTAATTGAGTGAGTCGCGATTAACGTACCCTTCAAATTCGCCGTAACCTTCGATCTGAATTTGGTCGAGGCGCTGAAATAAGCGGTGATACGGCAAATATTTGAGCTCATTCATTTCTCGGTAACACGCAGCCGAACCTTGGCCTGCAAGCACGACATTTCTAGGATTCCAGGTAAATTTATATTGCCAAGGATTGTTGTCAGAGCTCGGTGCAATAAGGCCTCCGCAGTAAGATTTAAAGGATTCGAGCACACCTCCATCTTCTTTGATTTGATCGAGTAAGCGCATAGCGCTCATGTGGTCTATACCAGGATCTACACCGATTTCATTTAAGATTACAATACCTGCTGCCTTGGCTTGGTCGTGCAACGCGCGCATTTCTGTAGATATGTAGGATGGTGTAACCAGGTGTTTTTGGAGGGCAATGCAATCTTTGGCAACATCTACATGATGTGCAGCAGGCAACATGGAAATGACTAAGTCTGCTTGGGCAATGTAGGGCAAGCGCTGTTGAGAATCAAGGGCGTTGAAGGCATGTGCTGTTGCATTTGGATGGCCACCAAGTTTGGCGAGAATGAGCTCGAGGTCTTGATCGACGATATCCAAATGCCAAGATTCAGCGTAGCTGTGATCTAGCAGGTATTTGATAAGTGTTGAAGCAGATAAACCTGCGCCAAATAATAAAATTCTTTTCATGCTTGGTTGAGTGTGTCAAATGTAGAAAACTATTGGGAATTATTGCGCGTTAACATAAATAATAAAGGAACATGCCAGCGCTCTGCCCAAGCATGTTCGTCATGCCCCGCTCCTTCTACAATAGCCTCCAAAAATCTTGGATTTTGCGCGTGATATCCTACCCTTGCTAAGTTACTTGCTACTGAAAATCTCAGAGTTGAGTACAAAAACGTAAAGACCGCTTCTTTCGATTTGAAGAAACGTGTAGTCACACTACCTGTTTGGAATGATACTACGCCAGAAATTGAAGACCTTCTGATTGGTCACGAAACGGCTCACGCTATTGAAACTCCCGTAGAATATATTGATGCTGGCAATGAGATGCCCGCAGGCTTTCGTGGTTTTCTGAATGTTGTTGAAGATGCCCGTATTGAACGATTGATGAGAGACCGCTACCCTGGTCTACGCCGTTCATTCTCTAAAGGTTATGCCCAGTTCATGGAACGTGATTTCTTTGAACTCAAAGGCAAAGACATTAACAAAATGCTTCTTATCGACCGAATCAATGTTT
>JALRJE010000068.1 GCA_023268965.1 Crocinitomicaceae bacterium | reverse complement strand
CTGCAGTTATTTCCATGATGGAAGAACAAAAACGCATCTCCAACATGGGCGGCACCATGCGTTTGGGTGCATATAAGTGTGAACTCAAACCCAATTCAAATACGGCCAAGGCCTACCAAAACAACAACATCTCCGAGCGTCACCGCCACCGCTACGAATTCAACAATCAATATTTAGCTGATTTTGAAGCGAATGGCATGATAGCCACAGGTAGAAACCCAGAAACAGGTCTGGTAGAGGTTGTCGAAATTCCAACCCACCCTTGGTTTGTAGGCGTGCAGTTCCACCCTGAGTACAAAAGTACCGTAGATGCCCCTCACCCACTTTTTGTTGCTTTTGTAAAGGCAGCTCTTAAAAACAAAAAACACTAAATCCTATGGATCGCAATTCCACCATTGGTCTCGTCCTGATCGGTCTTATCATCACGGTTTTCTCCGTTATGAATCAGCCCTCAGAGGCAGAGCTCAAAGCAGCTCAAAAGAAAGAAGCTGCCGCTGCTCAAAAAGCTGAAAAAAAAGATAAGCAAGCAAAAACAGTAGCCAAAACACCTTCTCAATCCAATGCTAACAACACATCGCAAGTTGTAAAAAAAGGAGAAATCACGACCATCGAAAACGATGAGTTGCGCATCGAGCTCAATTCTAAAGGAGGCATGCTCGCTGGCGTCTACCTCAAATCTTACAAAAGCTACAAAGATTTCGTTGCTCAAAAGGACAATGACTTATGTCTTTTCGAAGATGGAGATGCACACAATCAACTGGTGCTTAGTACAGTAAAAGGTAAAATTTACACCAAAAGCTATCTTTTTGATTTGGTAAAAAGCACGAAAAGTAAAGCCATTTATGAGGCGCACTTTGATCAAGGTACCATTCGTCAAACTTACGAACTCAAAACAGGCCACGATCTTGCTTACCACATTGAAGTGCTTGATAACAAAGGATTCATCCTAGACAACACCCTCTTCAACTGGTCTGCAGATTTCAAAAAAACAGAGCGTCTATTTTCAGAACAACGACGTGTTTCTACCATTTGCTATAACCAAACCGAAAGTGGTCTAGATTACCTTTCCGAAACATCCAGTGAATCTGGCATAGCCGAGGAAAACATTGAATGGGTGGCCTTTAAGCAAAGTTATTTCTCTGCAATCCTCCACCCTACCAAAGCTTTTCCGAAAAAAGGAACTAAATTTTTCATTCAAAATTTTGGAGAAGGGCATCCACAAGCCTGGACGCACCTTAAGGGCTACCATGCCACCATGGCCCTTGACTTTCAAAACAATCAAGCTTCTTTTAATTGGTTTTTTGGCCCTAACGACTACGAAGTTTTAAAAAGCTACAATAGCGGCTATGACGACATCCTCAATTTTGGTTGGGGCTTGTTCCGCTGGATCAACATTTATGCCGTTCAGCCTATTTTTAATCTACTCATCGACAACGGAATGGCTATCGGATGGGCTATCCTCGTTCTAACGCTCATTCTCAAGACGATCCTGATGCCTGTTCAATGGAAGATGTTCGTGTCTTCTGTCAAAATGCGTATCCTCAAACCTGAAATTGACGAGCTCAATGCAAAATATCCGAAGAAAGAGGACGCCATGAAAAAACAAATGGAAACCATGACGCTCTACCGCGAATCAGGTGCCAGTCCTTTGTCTGGCTGCGTTCCTATGCTCATTCAAATGCCCATATTGTTGGCGGTGTTCCGCTTTTTCCCGGCAGCTTTTGAATTGCGTCAAAAAGGATTCTTGTGGGCAGAAGACCTCAGTTCTTTCGACTCCATCTTAGACTTCGGTTTCCATATCCCGGTATACGGTGATCACATTTCGTTATTCACCTTATTGATGGCAGGCACGACCCTCGCCTACACCTATATGAACAGCGGCAATATGCAAACGCCTCAACAACCCGGTATGCCCGACATGCGGGTCATTATGTACATCTTCCCTTTCATGATGATCTTCTTCTTCAATAATTATTCCGCCGGCTTGAGTTATTATTATTTTGTGTCTACGCTTCTTTCTATCGTCATTATGGTCATGATCAAGCACTTCTTTGTCAATGAGGATAAATTAAAAGTTAAAATGGCTGAAAGAAAAGCCAACAATGCTGCCAATCCGAAAGTAAAAAAGAAATCTAAATTTCAAGAGCGCCTTGAAGAAATGCAGCGCCAACAACAAGAAATGCTCAAAAACCGCAAAAAATAAACCCATGAAATTTTTTATCGATACTGCTAATCTCAACGAAATCAAAGAAGCCCATGACATGGGTATCCTTGATGGTGTAACTACCAACCCTTCTTTAATGGCCAAAGAAGGTATCACAGGCCAAGACAACATATTACAACACTACATCAAAATCTGTAATATAGTCGACGGGCCAGTGAGCGCTGAGGTCATTGCTACAGATTTTGAAGGCATGGTCAAAGAAGGTGAAGTTCTTGCTGCTTTGCACAAAAACATTGTGGTAAAAATACCCATGATTGCTGAGGGTCTAAAAGCCATCAAATATTTTTCGCAAAAAGGCATCAAAACCAATTGTACGCTCATCTTTTCTGCCGGTCAAGCGCTTGTTGCTGCCAAAGCTGGTGCCACGTTTATCTCTCCTTTTTTGGGTCGTCTAGACGACGTTTCCACAGATGGCTTACAGCTCATCGAGCAAATCCGCATTATCTATGATAACTACGCTTTTGATACTGAAATCTTAGCTGCGTCAGTGCGTCATCCAATGCATATTATTAATTGCGCAAGCATCGGTGCCGACGTCATGACCGGTCCGCTTTCTGCGATTAAAGCATTAGTGAAACACCCATTAACAGATATTGGTCTTCAACAGTTTTTAGCAGATCACGCCAAAGGGAACAAATAATTCATGTTACCTAAAGAAGAACGCAAGGCATGGAACGAGGCATTTTGGACAGGTTTCAAAGCCCACATGCGTGCCTGCCTCTCCTCTTCTGGCAAGCGTGTCAATTGGTTAAATTACCCTACCCAAGTAAAAAACACCTATTTGCGCTTGGTTTGCGATGGCAAGAAGATAGCTATCTGTTATGACATTCAATTTAAAGACGCAGGTATACAAGCTATTTTTTGGGAACAACTCACCGAATTAAAAGTTGTACTAGAAGGTAATATGTCTATTCCAACAACATGGGAACGACAGTTTGTAAACAATGAAGGCCAAACCATTGGTCGGATTTACTGGGCACTTGAGGATACTAATTTTTATGACCAAGAAGAGTGGCCAAAAATTTATAGGTTTTTCAAGAAACATCTTCGAGAGTTTGACGTCTTCTACCAAGAGTTCAATGAAATCCTGATCACACTCGTCGACTAACAAGAATCCTTATCTTTACGCTATGAAATTACTGACCTCGGTTTTATTTATTTTCTTTTTTGTCCAATTTCAGGCGCAAACCAATCTGCTTCAGACTGATTTTCAGACGGGTATTCCAAGTAACTACACGCTTTTAAATTTAGATGCAGCAGCACCCCACCCACAAGTACTCGCCTACGCAAGCGGCTGGATTACCACTCCAGACCCCGAAAATAGCGCCGATACAGTTGCTGCTGTTAGTTCTTATTTTGAAGATGCAGATACTGCTAATCGTTGGCTCATTACGCCGCAATTGCAACTCGGAAGCTTCGGTAATTTTATTTCTTGGGAAGCCAAATCTCACGACCCGTCATTTCCCGACGACTACCTTGTATTAGTCTCTACAACCACCAATGAACCAGCTGCTTTTACAGATACCATTGGTTTTGTGCAAGAAGAGAATTTTGAATGGACATTCCGAGAATTCAATTTGAGCGGCGCTGGCTACAACGACTCCGCTATTTATGTTGCCTTCGTATTGAGAACTTACGACGGCTTTAAGCTCTACCTAGATGATATTCAAGTACGCAAAGACGACCCCGTTGGCCTCCATGAAAACAATCCATTTGAATTAGTAGTTTATCCAAATCCGTGTAATGATCATATCGCTATTCAAAATCTTAATGATTTATTATTTGTAGAGATTCTAGATATGCACGGAAAAATCCTACTCACCTCTTTACAGCCCAACATTGAGGTTTCAGGTCTTTTGTCGGGCACGTATCTATTGAAATGCCACACCTCTAGAGGTTTCTATACACAACGTTTCGTGAAACTGTAATGAACCCCTTACTCCAGCAAATTGAAACCATAGTTCGGGATAAATTCAGCAAGCAAGAAGGTAGCCATGATTGGTTCCATATAGATCGTGTACGGCGTACTGCTCTTTATTTGCAAAGCATAGAAGGCGGCTCAGCCGAATGTATTGAACTGGCTGCCCTACTCCACGACTATTCTGATCACAAATACAATGGCGGCGATTTTGATGCAGGCTCTAGAGAAGTTCTAGCACTATTACGCTCTCAGGGTGCAAGTGCTGATTTGGCACAGCAGGTTGCTCAGATTGTTCGTGTCGTTTCCTATAAAGGTGCACATGTACCCGATTCAATGACCAACCTAGAAGGTCAAATTGTCCGAGATGCAGACCGGCTTGACGCCATAGGTGCCATTGGAATAGCCCGAGCCTTCTCCTACGGAGGTAGTAATGGTCGAGCACTTTATGACCCTAATGTAGCGCCCACAATGCACCAAAGTAAAGAAGCGTATGCCCAAGACAAGGGCCACACCATCAATCATTTTTACGAAAAGCTTCTCTTGTTAAAAGACCGCATGGAAACCCCTACCGCTCAAAAGCTAGCAGCACAAAGACATGCCGTAATGGAGCAATTTATCGTTCAATTCAGGCAGGAGTGGGATCCAGGAAATCTGGGTGTTTCTTAAAGAAGTCAGCAGTTTGTTTTTGCAGCGCCACTTGAAGTTGCCTCGCTTCTAAACTTTCGGGATACAAGATTTGATGGGCTTTGCTTTTTTGTAGACTCCCCCACTCTTCTAAAATAGTTATGGTTTTTGCTTCAAAAAATCTTTGCTGAAAATGTGCCCAGACCACTTTTATGGCTTTCTGATTAGGGTGTGCTCCGTCTTCTTTAAAAAAAGCATAGTCTCGGAGTTGATCAGTTACAATCTCGAAAGCCTCGAAATAGCAACATTTGCTGGTTTTAGCAAGCGCTTCAACAAGTAGATGCAAGCGCGCTTTACTCCTGTTGTTCTCCATTAAGCCATCACTGAGGTGCCTAACTGGGCTAATTGTGAGTATAACCTGTAGGCTTGGATTAAAGTGCTGAAGTTGTGCAATAAGACTTGGCCAAATTCCTTGTAGTTCCTCTAAATCGGTAAGTGATTTATCGAAATAGGATTTGGAAGCCTTATGGCAATTGGCTACTATTTGTTGGTCAGCACCTAAGGTATATGCCCAAGATGTACCAAAAGTAAGCAGCAGATGCGAGCTTTTCTGTAAGGATGTACGGAGCTGTTCGTATAATAACTTTGACTTTTCTAAGAACGCCTCTTCGGACATGGCATAAAAAGAACCCGATAAATCCCAAGATAAAAAGATGTCTTTGCGCTGGTACATTCGAAGCGGTACAAATTGATCGTTCAAGGCCCAACGCAAGAGTTTACTTATGGCCAAAGGATGAAATATTGTCCCTCCGGGGTTCACCAGTACATGAAAACCGTTGGCTTGTAGCAAACGGCCTATTTCATCTGAAAAACAACTTCCGATGAGCGTAATAGATTGTCCATGACGAAGTGGTGAAATGAAACTCATGCGCCTTTTAACAAAGCGTTTGCATTTGCAATAGCTGCTGGTGTAACGGCTTCACCGCTCAGCAAACGTGCAATTTCTTCAATTCGGGCTTCTGCAGAAAGCTGAGTAACTCTGGTTTGCATGCGCTCGGCTACAATAGATTTCTGTACCAAAAAATGATGGGCTGCACTTGCCGCTACTTGTGGCAAATGCGATATAGCCATACATTGCCCATGCAAAGACATTTCACGCAGTAACTTTCCAATTTTAAGCGCAACATCTCCCGAAACGCCTGTGTCAATTTCATCAAAAATGATAGTGGGCAAAGCACGCTTTTCTGAACTCATTTTCTGAAGTGCGAGCATGAGTCTAGAGAGCTCACCTCCGCTGGCCGCACGTTCTACCGGAACAGGATGGTGTCCTAAATTGGCAGAAAACAACAAATCTATTTGCGTACAGCCGCTCGTGTTCAGTTGGTCACTTTGCAGCAATTCAAAAGAAAGCTTCGTATGTGGTAATTTGAGGTCGTGTAAAACACTTTCTATTTGCAGTGCCAACTCCTTTACGCCTTCAAGTCTGAGCTGATGAAGCTGCTTGGCCTGAGCCCACAGGTGCTGCTGTTGTTTTTCAAGCCGTTCTTTGCAGGCTTGAAGTGCTAATTCTTGCTTTTCAAGACCTTGATTCTTATTGCTTAGCTCTGTTCTGAGCTCGATTAAATCATGGATATCTCGTACACGATGCTTCAAAATAGCACTATTTATTTTATCCTGTAGTGCCTCTAGCACAACCAACTGGCTAGCATCCAATTCTTGTGCAGTTGAAGATTGCGCCTCGCGTGCTATTTCTTTGAGCTCAATAATGATTTGGTCGAGGCGTTCTGCATAAGACTGCATGTTTGGATCTAGTCGTTTTACCCTATCGATCATAAGCTTTCTTGTATAAAGCTGTTCGTAAGGACCGCTATCGTCGAGTAGGCTTGAAAGCGCTGCTTGTGCTTCTTCTAATTGAGCCGAATGCGCATAACGTTCTAGTTCTTGTTCAAGTTGCTGAATTTTTGGATCGTCTAGTTGTAGACTTTCGAGCTCCTCGAGTAAAAATTGATGGTAATCTTGTTGAGCGCTATCTTTATCTAGAGCGTGTTGCAAAAGTTCTACTTCTTTTTGCAATTGCTGATAGCTTAAAAATTCAACTGAAAATTGAGCTCTTTGTTGGTCCAAACCTAAAAGTAGATCTGTTAGGGTGAGTTGGTATTTCTTAGATTTGAGTTCGAGCGTGTTGTATTGAGAATGAATTTGCAATAATTGCGTAGTGAGTTGTTTGAGTACCTGCAAAGAAACAGGAAGGTCATTAATGAAGGCCCTACTCTTTCCCTCGGCGGCAATTTCGCGACGAATCAATGATTGAGGTTCATAATCGAGGTCGTGCTCGTCAAAAAATGGACGATAGGCATCTGAAATAAGGAAGACCGCCTCTACAACTGCTTTTTTAGCACCTGGTGCAATCACTTGTAAATCGGCGCGTTCGCCAAGGATGAGTTGGGTAGCCGCTAAAATAATAGACTTTCCAGATCCAGTTTCACCTGTAAAAACAGTGAATCCTTGCTCAAAATCAAGTTGAACTTCGTCTATTAAGGCAAAATGCTGAATGCGAAGCGAACGTAGCATTATTCTAAGATGGTGGTATAGCTCGTGGAGTTGGCTGGATCTAATCTTTTGAGCAAGTTTACGAGGTCTTGCTTTTCTTTGAGTTCTGAGTCTGAGAAAATGTTCTTGAGTTCCGTTGTTTTACCGAAAAGGAAACTCACCACATTAACGGTGTTTGGGCGGGTTGCCATAATGGGACTCAACAAATTTAATGCAGTGCTTATTGCTTTTTTAGCCTCTACTTTCTTGTCGTAAAGTTGATCTATCCCTTGGCGATGGTATTGATAAATACAGACCCTAAAAGGGTCAAAAACAGGTTGCAACATGTTGTCTACGAGGTAAAAGCGATTGCGTTTATTGCTTTCTGAAGATTTCCAACCAGCACCACCACCCGTCTGAGCAAGCGTAACTATTTGCTGTGCTTCTTGAAAATAAGGAGTTCCTCCTTTCAAGGAGAAAGAATCGTAATCCATGCCGATAATAAAATAGGCATAAAAAGCCAAAATAGAAGTGAGGTTGTCTCTATATTGGTTGGGTACATAATTGAGGACAGCCCCTCTAGAAAAGGAGGCTTGAAAATTTTGATCTTGAAAATTAAAGACAGTAGCGTTGTAATTGCTATTGAATGCAGGGCGTACAGATGATACTTGGATATCTCCACGGTAAGCACCTGTAGCTGGTATTTCACGAATTTGAATTTGCAGATTACAATTGATGCGCTCTTCTATCTTGAACTTGTCTTTGGTCCAGGCCGTGTTGTTCATGATTTCAGCAATACTTTGCTTCATTTGATTGATGATCTCTTGCTCAGTTGAGTTGACTTCAACCTTGTTGTCTACGATGATATTTACCTGGCAATTTAGTTCTTGGGCGCTGAACTTGAACATGGGCAAACACACTAGCAATAAAAAAATAAATTTAAACATGGGTTGTATCCAGTAATTGTATGAGCGATCGAGCTGCTTCTGCCTTACTTTGCAAAGGCAATTCTCGACCCTGCTCTGTTTTGTCGAATATAATTAATTTATTGGTATCGCTGCCAAAACCACTCGTGCCATTTTGTTGCTCATTGAGAACAATATAATCGAGATTTTTGCTGCGCAATTTATTTAACGCGTATTGCTCCGAATTATTGGTTTCTAAGGCAAAACCCATAACAATTTGTGATGTTTTGTGTGCAGCAGCCCAAGCCAGGATGTCCGGATTCTTCATTAAGGAGAGGGTGATCTCGTCGGAACTCTTCTTGATTTTTTCCTCAGCAACCTCAGCAATCCGGTAATCTGCGACCGCAGCGCTAAAAATACCATGAGTCGCCCAAGACCAATTTTCTTGGACAGCAAGCAGTAATTCCTGGGCCGTTTCAATACCGATGCATTTTAAATTTGGATGCGCTAAACTAAGTTGTGTTGGACCACTTATGAGCGTTACTTCGTGACCAGCTTGTAATGCAGCAAATGCCAAAGCAAAGCCCATTTTGCCGGAAGAATGATTGGAAATATAACGAACGGGGTCTATGGCCTCTCTAGTTGGGCCTGCAGTGATTAAAATACGTTTGGTATTGGTAGGTTTTTGTGCCAGATTCAAGAAGAAAGAATGGACAAATGCAACAATTTGTTCGGGTTCTTCCATCCTGCCCTGTCCTTCTAGGCCACTTGCTAGAGCACCAAAAGTTGCCGGAATAAGGTACGTTTGATCGGCCGCTAAGGTAGCCAAGTTGCGTTTAAATGAGGGGTGCTGATACATGTCAAGATCCATTGCTGGAGCAATGATACAAGGGCATTTCAAAGACAAGTAAGTAGCCAGCAGTAGGTTGTCGCAGGCTCCGCTCGCCATTTTGGAAATGGTGTTTGCGGTGGCTGGAGCAATGAGCATGACGTCGGCCCACAAGCCAAGCTCGACATGGTTGGTCCAGACACCAGTTTGCTTATTCCAAAATTCGATATGAACCGGTTGTTCAGAGAGCGTCGCCAAAACGAGCGGACTTACAAAGTCAACAGCCGAAGGGGTGAGCACACAGCGAACCTCTGCACCCTGCTTAACGAGTAAGCGAACTAAAAAGGGGATTTTGTAGGCAGCAATACCTCCTGTAATACCGAGAAGGATCCGCTTACCTTGCATGATTTATTGCAAAGACTCTGGTTTGCGCAAATAGATTTTTTCTTCTAGCAACTCTTGCATGGCAATAGCGGTAGGCTTTGGCATTTTTTCGTAGTGCTTGGAGATTTCAATTTGCTCGCGGTTTTCAAAAATTTCTTCGAGGTTGTCTGTATGGGTTGCAAACTCTTGCAACTTTTGAGTCAACTCTTCTCTGAGTTCTGAAGAAATTTGATTGGCTCTTTTGGAAATAGCCACCAAAGATTCGTAAATGTTGCCTGTTTTTTCTTCTACTAAGATGGTGTCACGGGTAACAGTAGTACGTTCTGCAGCGATATTTTTGAAACTCATGTGTCTTATTTTTTATTTTTTTTCTAATGTGGCTATGTAAGCCTCTAACTCTTTGAGATAAGAAGAGTTTGCATAGCGAATTGCAAAGTTACGGAATCTTTCCGTAGTTTGGGCGCTTCGCTCCTTTTTTTTGCTTTCAATACTGTTTATGGTCATGTAATACGAATTTTTGACCACCATGTAATGGACCTCCTCTAAAAACGAGGACCTGCTGTAATGTTCCATAAATAGTTCGCCGGAGGCTACGGCTGCTTTATAATTTTCTGTGCGGTCGTAGAGGGCTACTGCTTCGTATTCTTTTTGTTCTAATTTAAAACGAAGCTCATCGATGATCATGTTACAAGAATCTAACAAGTAAGAGCCCGGAAAGCGGTCTACAAACTGCTGTACGTTGCTAATCGCGAGTTCGGTTTCTGTTTGGTCTAAGGAGTGTTCAGGCGAATTCTTTACGGAGCACATGGCAATCATAAATAATACTTCCTCAGATTTATTACTATACGGGAAACGCTGCATGTAAGAGCTATAATAGTACTGAGCCATATAGTAGTCTTCGATTTCGTAATAGGATTGCGCCATGCGGTAATAAGAAAGTTCTCCCTCGCCAGACTTTGGTGCGTGCTGGTAAATTTGCTCGTACAGTACAATTGCTTTATCGAATTCTTTTTGATCGTATAAAGAATTTGCAGTTACAAATTTTTGACTGTAATCGGAGCCCTTTACAATTTTTGCATAATCGGAACAAGCAGTAAGCAAGAGTAAATACAGGGTAATTTGAATAATCTTTAGCATGTTATTTTACTCTTAAGCTGCGCCCGATTTGGAGCACAGTTGTGGGTTTGATTCCGTTTAATTGGCATAATTTCGAAACGGTTATACTGTTGCGCGCTGCAATTTCTGTTAAGGTGTCGCCTGGTCTTATTTTGTAATACCGTACCTGAGGGGTACGTACTGCAACAGGTGCTTGAGCAACTTCTGCAGGATGATTGTCATAGTAATCCGAAGGCTTGGCACCTGGTCTAAACAATCCTTTGTGAACAAACAAATTTTCGTTTTTAAGTTGTTTTTTAGAAAAATCGATGATTTCCTCAGGATTCATCGGGACGTCATAAAATCGAATTTCAAAGTGTAAATGAGAGCCAAAAGAGTGGCCGGTATTACCGCCGAGCGCAATTGGTTCTCCTGCAACGATATCTTGATCTGGATATACTAGAAATTTACTCAAATGCGCATACAACGTTTCTAAACCATTCGGATGCCTAATGATCACTAAATTGCCAAAACCCCCTTCGTTGTATTTCGCATAGCGGACCTTTCCTGTCCAAGCTGCATAAACGGTATCTCCAGTTTCCAAATCGATGTCTATTCCGTTGTGGTTTCTACCACTACGAGGACCATAACGAGATGTAACAATGCCCGGTGCAGGAATGCAAAAATTTTGATCGTAGTCGTCGTTAACACAAAGCCAGAGCGTGTCTTTCAATTTTGACATATCGTTTCGGCTCGTGAAACAAACGTCGTTACTCCATGGGTGATTGAAACTAGGGTCTTGTGTAAGCATTAACTGATGAATCCTTGGGTTCATAATACCGTCAAAGGTAGAAACATGTAAAAAAGCCCAAGATTTATTACTGTATAGCACCACCTTACCAAGTTCTGTTTCTATGGTATCAAGAGCGCGCTGTGCCTTAGATTGAAAACCAAGGACAGCGACAAAAAGATATAAAAGCGTTAAGGTGCGCAACATATAAAAATCGGTACAAAGTTAGGCATTTCCTACGAAATGGTCCTGACACCTACGATATCCATCAGGAAGAAAACGGATTCATTGGGGGCTATCGACTGACCATAACCCTTCTTTCCATATGCTTGCTCGGGCTGTAATATCAGATAATAGCGCTCACCTTCTAAGGCATTTTTTAAAATTTTTCGCAGACCTGGAACCGTTGTTTTTTGGCCTACAACAAAGCGCCGCGGAAACTTCCTAGCCACAATTGCATTGGCTTTGTTCGGGGTAGATGCCACAAATTCATAGGCCACCTCCTTTACCCCTTCAGAATCTAACTTAAAGGGCTTACCTTCAGCGAGTTTCCAGGCGCGAATTCCGTTGTCATCAATACTTGGTTTAATTTTCGATAAAACTTTTACAAAAAGCCAATTGGGCGTATTAGGCGCTAGAATATCTTTGATACCTTTACTACCAAAAGCAAGGTTTGCAGGTATTTCGATCTTAACGAAGTCGCCAACACGCAGATGCGTAAAAGCAAGATCCCAACCGGGTGTCTGCATGCTGTAACCCACTACAAAAGGCAGAAAAGGCATATCAATGCGGTTATTGCCATCAATAATACGGCCGTCAGGGGTACCCAAACGGTAATCTATAAGTGCCATTTCACCATTTTTGAAATCCGGACCCGAGCCGCGTTCTATCCATTTGAGCACAATTCCGCTGCTCAATTTTTTACGCATGGCGATTTTTCCCTTTTCAAAATTGATTAAATTCTGCTTGGAACCTGCAGCACTTGTGTCCAAATTAGTCAGGTCTTGCGCATTTGCCTTGACGATATTTTTCTTCTTAGTGTTGGTTGTTGGGGTGTCGTTGCAAGCCGAAAAGGTCAATAGCAAAGAAAGGAACAGTAAACTTCTCATTGGAGCTCAATTAGTTGAATATCGATATATAATATGCTTTGTGGCGGAATTTTCATGCGATCACCTAGCAAGCCATGACCAAGGTGGCTGGGCAAAATGAGTTTAGCTCGATCGCCAACCCGCAACAATTGCAGTGCTTCATGAATTCCGGATTCTTTTTCAGAATGGGCAATCTTGATCCGCTCAATTTCATCAGCTTTGGTTTGGTAACAAATTGTACCATCTAAAAGGCTAACAGTTAAGGCAACCAGAGCCTCTTGCCCATCCTTAGCTAAAGGATGCTGTTTGGGCCCATTTTTGTAGATCATGTACCGTAAACCTGATGGAGTTTGTCGCATTTGCAGGTAACTATAGTGTGCCAAAAAAGTATTGATCTTTAAATTTTCTCGGACGCTGAGTTCTTGATTGAAATCAACGGAATGCGCATTTCCCCAATTCGATTTTTTTTTAACCTCGGGCTCAGGACGCCTACATGAGAAGAGTACAACTCCGGAACAGCATAAAATAAATAGGATTGCGTACTTTGGCATGTGCCTATAATTTCGACAGTAATGATTCGAGCTTATCTAATGTTTGCGCTAAATTACCCTCAGAAAAACCGCCTGCTGCGTATTGATGACCTCCACCACTGAAGTGCGTTTGGGCAAACAAATTCACATAACGCTCACCTTTTGATCGAAACGAGAGTTTCACTCCGTCGTCGGTTTCCAATAAAAAGATACCTAAATCAAAACCTTCAATGGAAAGAATCACATTTACCAAACCTTCTGTATCTCCTTTTTGATAGGAAAACCGCTTCAATTCTTCTTTATTCAAACTCATGATGCCAAGTCTATATTGCGGGTACAATTGCAGTTTTTCTGCTATGGCATAACCGCGCAATTGTAAACGCGTTACACTATTGACATCATAAACAGCTTCATGAATGAGGTGGTGTTCCAACCCGAGTTCATGTAAATGGGCTACCATTTTGTGCGTAGCTGCCGAAACAGACGGAAAGCGAAAAGAACCGGTATCGGTCATTAAACCTAAATACAAACCTTTAGCCATTGCTATATTCACTTGATCAGTTTGTTCAAGTTGCGCTAGGGTTTGATAAATGACTTCAGTTGTAGCACAAGCCTTAGGGTTAGAAACCATGATGTCGCAAAAATCTTCTGGCCCTGGGTGGTGGTCCATCATGACCTTAACAGCAGGATAATTGGCTACAAAAGAGGACATGTCTTGCCCTACTCTACCGGTCGCATTGTAGTCGAGTGCAAAGAGGATGTCAAAATCGTAATTTGTGTCAGCGTCAAAAACCTCCCAATTGTAACCTTCCAAAAATGGACACAAATAGGCTGCTGGCTGATCTGGAAATAAAATCAAGTACTTCTTTGCACATATTTGGGCATAAGCAGCCCAAGCAACAACACTGCCAACTGCATCGCCATCAGGCCCCTTGTGGGTGGTAATTAACCAATTTTGTTGACTTTTAAGGGTCTCGGAGAGGTGGTTTGGCGTCATTTAGTCTTTTTGCATGTGCTCGTCCTCTTCAGGATCTGGAGGAAATAATTTGGGTGCTGTTGCTTGGTCCTGAAGTTTATCAAGTAAGTCTTCTAATTGAGATACAGAAAGATTTTTAGCAATAATTTTCTTGTCTTTGTCTAGAACGAAAACCTTTGGAGTTGAATAGATGTCGTAGGTTTGTTGGTAATTGAGACTTTGTAAAGTAGTTGGCTTACCCTTCTCACCAGGATATAGTGGCACTAGTTTTTCTGGTGTAGATTTAGCAATTTCATAGATACTATTAGTAACAGCCACATTGATAAACGTCAATTTGCTTTCGTTGATATATTTCTTCCATGATTCAAAGTCTTTGCCCACACCCTTACCTATTGCAAACACTTCGATATTGCGCTCTTTCCACTTTTCGGCATACAGGGTTTGGATCTTAGGCGTTACTTTTTTACAGTGGCCGCATTCTGGATCCCAGAAATAGAGAATAGTATATTCTGAAGTCAGGCTGTAGAAATCGAGCCATTTTGTATCTGAGGTGTCGCGCATGATGAGGTTTGGTGGCTTGATTCCCATCACGGTGTTCATTTTGTTATCGAGGTTTTCGCAGAGGTCTTCGAATTTGTCTTCGGCAACCCAAAAAGCCGGAGATTTACCACTCGCATCCTTGGTACAGAAATAACGCTTGAGCATGGAGTAATACACTTTGTCCATTCCCATGATTTCACTTTTACCGTAGGTGGAGGCTATCCAACCAACTGAATACTCGTACATTTTAGATTTTGGATTGAGCGCATCGCAAAATTGAAAAGCGTATTTAATGATGGTGTCCCAGTGTTGGATCATCATTTGCTTGCCAAAATAAAACTCGAGTTTATTGGCAAAAATCGGATTATTGACCAAAGCATCGGTAGTCAAATCTACGTTATCCCAGTAGTGAGAAAAGTAGTATTTGTAGGAAAAACTAGAATCCAAAATTTGACCATTGGTATCTTTAGGGGGCTCTGGCACTACTACCTCCATTGACATCTTCACTATCTTAGAAACCAAACGATTGGGGTTATTGGCAATTAACAAAGATTGGTAGGTATCTACCTCTTTGTTCAGCGCTTCTATTTGCTTGACAAGAGATTTGTATTGAGCATCCTCTGGCGTCAACTTTGCTCTTTGCTCGTTGAGCTTGGCTATTTCGCCTTTTTTTGAGGATATAAACTTGACGTAAGGTATAAAAACCTTGTTCTCCTCGGATTTTTTGATGACCATATTGCCCATGAAATCAGGGCCTCTGGTTTCTAATTGCACTTCTTCATTGTTGTAAACAAATTCAAAGTACCGTTGACCAGGTAAAAACAAGCCAATAATGCCTGGTTTTTGCTTCGCACCCTCAAAAATCACTTCGCCGTTTTTCATTTGTGCGGTATCGGCATAAAACAACTTAGACCCAAAGTATTTGATTAAGAAAACAGTAGTATCCTTCTGATCTTCAACTTTTAAGCGGATTTTTTGAGCGTTTATATCTAAAACACAAAATAAGGAAATAACGAATAATATAGATTTCATTTGGGTATAGTTTGTTACGAAAATGCTTGAATTAAGGCTACATTATGGCTTTTTAACATTTCTTTAACCAATTTTTTGAAGAGCCTGCTCGAGCAAAGATAGCTCAGATTTTGGATCAAGCAGCTGAATTTCTTTGTATCTCGACATCCAGGTTAGTTGGCGTTTGGCATAATTCCGAGAGTGTTGCTTTACTTTTTCTATGGCCGTATCTCTACTGTAAAGACCTTTAAAATACGCAAAAAACTCTTGATAACCAACAGTTTGCAGTGCTTTTAACGTCTGAAAATGAGGATAAAATGACGCAGCTTCTTGTTCTAGACCTTCCAATACCATTTGATCTACCCTGGCGTCAATGCGCGCGTACAATTCAGGCCGTGGCCAATTGACCACGAAGCGTTTGATATTTTCGGGGTCTTTTTTTGCCCCTTTGCGCAATTCCAAATTGGATTTTCCTGTCAATTCATTCACTTCTAGAGCGCGAATGAGGCGCAGGGGGTTCTTGGTATCTACTTCTTTATAAAAAACAGGATCGCGTTGCTGCAATGCCTGCTGCAGTGCGAGCAAACCTTGTTGTTCAAATACCTTTTGCCACTTCGTACGCACTTGAATATCATGTGGCAGCGGATCAAGTCCTAAAAGTAAGGCATCTGCAAACAAAGCAGAGCCCCCAACGAGCACAGCTGAACCTTTCTCCTGTAAAAGTTTGGTCAAAATTGGTTGGGCTTGGGTGGCAAATTGCGCAGCATTTAAGGGCGCTTGAACTGCATGACTCGCTATAAAATGATGTTTGACTTGCTGGAGTTCTTCGTGGGTAGGCCGTGCTACCCCAATTTCCAATTCCTTATAAAACTGCCTGGAGTCAAAGGAAATAATTTCGGTATCAAAATAGGCAGCTAAGGAAATTGCGAGACCTGTTTTACCAGATGCAGTAGGGCCTTGAACTACAAAAATTGATGAATCTGGCATTTACTTCCAGCGTGAATAAATTCCAATGACGTGCGCAACATAAGATGGCGCAGCTCCTCGGTAGGCTCCACAACGCACCAACTCTGAACGATAGAACGCTGGGTCCTTTAATTTTTTCACCATCAATGCCACGTTGTCATCCCAAATATTAGCGTTAAGACCTGCTGCTCTTGCCAAGCGCTGAGCGTCTTCAATATGACCTGTACCCGCATTGTAAGATGCCAAGGTAAATTGCATGCGTATTTGTTCATCCGTAATACTTGACCAACGTTTGTAAAGCGAGCTCAAATAACGTCCTCCTCCATTAATTTGTACTTCGGGGCTCGACTCCGGATACACCCCAAAATGCGGACCCGTGTTGGGCATAAATTGCATCATGCCATAAGCACCTCCAAAACCGCGTGCATTTGGGTTGAATCGAGATTCCTGAAAAGCAACTGCCGCGATCAGTTTCCAATCTAAATTGTAGCGTTGAGCGGCATTTTTAAAAAGATCGTCAAATGGCGATACCGCACCTCTTGGCGCGAGAAAAATTTCGGTAGGCGCGGCTGAAATGTAATCAAAGTAGCGCTTCTTGAGGAGTTTATATGCCTCTGAGTTTAGGTACGTTTTTAAAAATAAATCCATCTTTTGTTTGAGCACTTTGCTTTTGGGTCTAACTGCAAAAGCAATGCGCTGCTCAAAAGACATTCGAGTGGAAATATCCAAATTAGGATGCATGTCTTTGGCCACTCTAGCCTGATTTTCATGCGCTAAAGTATACTTTATTCGACCGTTTACAACCTCTTGTATTAAATCTTCTGCGAGCGGTAATGACCTTTTGTAACGAATATCGATATTAGCACCAATTTCTTCTTGCAAGGCCAATAAGCGCTTTTCATATGCAGAATTTTTACGCACGTAAATAGTTTTTTCAGCCAAATGAGCAGGTTCTGTTAACAATGAATCTGATTTGCGCTGTACCAATACTTGATAGGTTTGGTAATACGGAACTGTATATTGAAAATATTTCTCTTGATGTAAAGCGATTGGTAAATTTGCTGCTATGATATCGCCTTCTCCTTTTTTGAGCATGCGGTTATAATCGCTAATTTTACTCACTACCTTCACCTCTAATTGAAGGCCATTTGCCTTACAGAAAGTGTCGAGAATTTCATACTCAAAACCCATCTTCTTGCCTTTGAATTCAAAAAAGGACAACGTGGCATTTTCTGTGAGGACTGTAAGCTTACCTATTTTTTTGATTTGTACCCAGTCCTTGCGGTATATTGGGATACGTGCTTGTTCAGAACAGGCCTGAAAGAGTAAGCTCAAACCCACAACGAGCAGCAAATAAGATCTTTTGCGTTGAAGCATAGCCTCAATTTACGAAAAGTATTTGAAAATGTTTCAAGATACAAGAATTTGATTTTGAAGCAACTATATCAAACGTATTCTCCTACTGAACTCAATCGGTGTTTTATTTCATGCAATTAATACTTCTATAATGTGTGCCCATTTGTCATCTTTTCTTGAAAAAAAGTACTTTTTTCTTTGGTTTAAGGAATTAATTTATATCTTTGCACTCGTTAATTAAAGGGGGTTTAGCTCAGCTGGTTCAGAGCATCTGCCTTACAAGCAGAGGGTCGGCGGTTCGAACCCGTCAACCCCCACAAAAGCCAATCAATCGATTGGCTTTTTTTTTACCATTTCTTTCGACAGAGTTTTCCACATTTTTTTTTTGCGTAAAGCTTATGTTATTTAGGATTATTAA
>JALRJE010000024.1 GCA_023268965.1 Crocinitomicaceae bacterium | reverse complement strand
GGTAATCAAGGTCCTGCCGGGCAGGCGGATATCGCGGGTATCGACGAAGGATTCTCGGCATATGTTCGCGTTCTTTGGAATTTGCAAGAATTACCTACAGACGAAGCAATTTGTGGCTGGAATGACCCAGGTATTCCGGATTTAAATAAATCTGAATGGAATGCCGATAACGTTTGGGTAAAAGGAATGTACTATCGTATTTTCTATCAAATAACTCTTTGTAATGAGTTCATTTGGCAAACACGCGATGAAAAACTCAATGAACGAGGGTTCTCAGCGGCGCAAGTCAATCAAATTGTTACCATGCGCAATGAAGCACGTTTTCTGCGTGCTTTGGCCTATTATCACGCAATGGATTTATTCGGAAACGTTCCTTTTGTTACTGAAGAAGACCGCGTTGGTGCATTTAATCCTGAGCAAATTCAACGAGCAGCATTGTTTGAATACATTGAAACAGAAATCAAAGCCATCGAAGATGAGCTTACACCAGCATCTTCAGCAGCCTATGGCCGTGCCTCTCAAAGTGCTGCTCATGCGCTTATGGCAAAAATGTACCTCAATGCCGAGGTATATACGGGAACGGCACGCTACACCGATTGCGCTACTTATTGTGAAAAAATCATCAATACCAATGTGTTTCAACTTGATGACGTCTACCAAGATGTTTTCTTAGCAGACAACCATACGTCGCCTGAAATCATTTTCCCAGTTGTATACGACGGTTTGTATGCACAAACTTGGGGAGGCACTACTTTCTTGATTTGCTCTACACTTGGAGGGTCAATGGTTGCTGCAGACTACGGTGTCAATGGCAAATGGGCTGGAAACCGCGCTACAAAACAGTTTATCGAGAAATTCACTGACACTACCGAAGATTCGCGCTGGATGTTCTATACCACAGGTCATCAGATGGACATCACGAGCATGAGTACCTTTATCCAAGGTTATCCAAATCCTAAATTCAAGAACAAGACTAAAGCTGGTCTGAATGGCTCCAATAATGCAACAACTGCACACGTCGATGTCGATTATCCAATGTTCCGCTTGGCCGACGTTTTCTTGATGTATGCCGAAGCTAAATATAGAACCGGGGACCAAAGCACTGCACTTGTGTACATGAACAGAATTCGCGAGCGTGCATACGGAGATGCTTCTCATAACTTTACGAGTCTCGTGATGCAAGATTTCTTAGATGAGCGCGCAAGAGAATTAAACTGGGAGTGTACGCGTCGTACTGACTTAATTCGCTTTGATCAGTTTACCGGCGATTCCTACGTTTGGGCTTTCAAAGGTGGCATTGATGTAGGTGGAACAGTCGATGCAAAATACAACTTGTATCCCATCCCTACCTCAGATATCGTACTTAATCCTAATCTACAACAGAACCCAGGATTCTAATATTAAAAATGTTGATTGATGGAAAGGGGGGAGTTTTCGGACTCTCCCTTTTTTATTGGGGTTTTCCGAAGCCTAGGAGGTTGATTCTGGTCTTAATTTTTAAGCACTTTTTTGTAAATGCCAAGCCCTGGCTCAGCAATAAAATAGACTCCATTTTGGAGTTGCTGAAGTGGAATGCGGACCTGTTCTGTTTGAAAAGGAACCTGTTGCACTATTTTTCCGGATAGATCAAGGATCAGCAGTTCTCCAGCTCCAGTTAATCCTGAGACAAGAATTTCATTTTGTGTTGGGTTAGGGGCAATTGTAATCTGGTTAGGCTGTAGTTCATCTATGCCAGCTGTGCAGGTTCCGAACATATTGGCATCCATCCATGCTGTTCGACTCTGAATCCAGTTTTTGAGGTAATTGATTTCGTCTTGATAGGTTTGGCCTATAAAATTGTTTGGCCAAACATACGTACCTAGAATTGGCCATTTTTGGTAATGACGCGCAGCAGGTATCTGCAGTGCAGCTGCGCTAGAATCAATATAGGAAACAAGAGCGCTGTCACTCAAAACGGTTTGCCGTAGTGTGGTCCAACGGCACTTGATATCATTGGCATAAAGCGGGTCTTGAAGCAAACGCTTCCACCAAAATGGGTTTTGCCATTGACCACCGCAAATTTCATTGAAATTGATTTCCCATCCTGAAGTTAAGTCACCTTGACAATAATTGACATTGCCCCAAGCGATATTGTAATCCCAAAGGGGACCAGCTATTAATTTTCCTCCTTCACTCGTTCGCTGTTTATGTAAAAAAGTGGAAATCCGATAACCATCAATATTCTTTGAAAGTTCTGTAATTAAAAAATAGTCGATAAATGATAATACATCAATGTATGCCTTGTATCCTGTAAAAGGGTTGTTAAAGCTGCTGATTTTTAATGCGATTTCCCAGTCAGTGATGAAATCTTGGATGTACGCTTTTTGTATAGGATGTAGCTCATTTAATTTAGGGTCGTGTAGTTGAAATTCAATTTGGCCATCGCCAGGAGCCTGGCTGAGGTATGGAGATGTCCAGGCGATTTCTCCTCCACCTGTCGTTTTATCAATCTTGACAATATAGCCTCCCGTTATTTCATTACCTAAAGTATCTTCGAAATTTAATTTATCAATATGGACCCGTCCTGGATTTTGTTTGATGCGTTCCATCAGGACATAAACGCCGATATATGTTCCGTTCAGGATGACTTCACAAAACTGTGTTCGAGGTGCCCAACGACCCAGTTCATTACCTAGCTTGTAGGTTAAGGCATTTCGCATCAAGGATTTGTCAGTGTAGGGCGCATGTAAAATAAAGTCGTTGTCTGAGGGCCAACCAAAGAGCGACACATTGAGGTTACTTGAGTCGGGGTTTCTGGTTTCTAATCCATAAGATTGCTGCGGAAACATATTTGAAGAGGAGCCTCTTGTTTCGATGCCAATATGACCGTTGTAAAGATTAAAAGAATCAGAAAGTTGATTGATCTGCCCAGGACCGTTGTAAATAATGCCCATATGAGCGGTAATTTTTGGTTCGTCCGGAATAGGGAGGTTGTCTGAATCAATAACAACTATTGGTAGCGAGGAATTGGTAAAATTTACTTGGGTCTTGAAAGAAGAGACGACCAAAAAAGAGCAAACACATAAAATGAAGTACCTCATACCTTCGCTTTACTTGAATGACGCGATTTCTCCATGAAAACAAAGCTCATGACCAATAAAATCCACGATATGGAGAGCCCAGCAGGCCAATCGCCATATTGCGTATAAAAGGTCAAGTCGGAACGCAATGAAACGGACTCAGCAAAAGCGGCTTTGGTCCAGTACGCTGTTTTTTTGATGATTTTACCCGTAGCGTCAATACTGCCACTTGTACCGGTATTGGCGCTGCGCAAGACCCATCGACGTGTTTCGATTGCGCGCAAACGTGCAAAAGAAAAATGTTGCTGGTAACCTGGAGTATCACCCCACCAACCGTCATTGGTAATCACACATAGTAATTGAGCACCTTTCTGAACTTGTTGGCGAACGAAATCACCATATATAGATTCGTAGCAAATAATCGGAGCGATCTTAGTAGGTTTGGAATCCATCGGGATTTCAAAAATTTTGGGACTATTTTCAATCCCCAAGGTACCAGAAGTACCTCCATTTTCTATTGCGAGAGCAGAAAGAAAGGGCAAATAAGCTGAAAAAGGCACGAGTTCAACACCTGGGACCAATTTAGATTTATGCACAAATTTTGGTTTCGTTTTTTTGGTGACGAGTAGCGAAGAATTATAGCTTTCGTACCAACGGCCTGAATTTGGAATAGGGGAACTCGCAACAGATTGTTTGGCGTCAAAAATTCTGTGCGTCGAGGCTCCAATCAGTAAATTGGCTTGTAGCCATTGAGCAACTTGCACTTTAAGCTTTCTTCCAAATTCAAACGTGAGTAGGCGATCCTCTAAAAACGAAAGGGGAAGCGCAGTTTCTGGCGCCAAAACCAAATTGGTTTGTGCCGTAACGTGCTGATTGGCGAGCGTCAACAACGAATCAGTAAATGCTTCATTGTTGGCACTTGCTACAAATTTTTCGGTATAGGGGTCAATGTTGGGTTGCAACACGACCGCTTTGAATTCACGAGTTTTTGTAGTTGATAAATGGGCAAAAGAAAGCAATATTTGACTCAGTACGATGGGGAAAATCAAGATTGATAAAATACTGATGATATGCCATTTAGCATTTTCTTTTCTTTGAAAACGAAGGATTAATTTGAAAATGAACAAATTGAGTAAAAGCACCCAGGCACTGCCTCCAAGTGTACCTGTCCATTCATACCACTGTACCCAACCCGTGCGCACAGAGAAGTAATTACCCAACGTGAGCCAAGGCCAGGAAAGATCCCAGCGGTGGTGACCAAATTCGAACAACAACCAAATTGGTATGAGTAGCCAAAAGGAATAACTTCTTGCTATTTTCCGATCGATTAAACTCCAAAGCCCAAAGACTAAAGTCATGAGGATCGCATTGATTGTAAATGCAAAAATACCGCCAGGTAAGGAGGCATTGGCAACCCACCAAGTAGTGCCGATATTCCAAAGTAAAAATGCCGGAAAAGTATAGAGGCTTAGTTTCCAAGGTTTAATTGCAGTATTCAATAGTTGATGACGCAAAAATAAGAGCGCTACAAAACCAATAAAAACAAAAGGTGTAAAGCTTCCGGTAAACGGAAAACTCAAAGTGAGAAGGCAACTTGATAAGAGTAAGAGAAGAAAATTTTTCATCCAAAATTGGTCCGCTCAAAAATACGGATTATACTTTGTTTTTGGCTATACAAATGATATTGGAGCCCTCGTTTAATCACTAGAAAAAAGCCTATTCAAAAAAAAAGCTCCTTAAGAGGAGCTTTGAATGGGGTTGCAATTTGTATTATGCTTCTGTTGTTTCAAAAGGAACAACAGATACAAATGAGCGATTGTCTTTCTTTTTTCGGAATTCGACAAGGCCATCTGAGAGCGCAAACAAGGTGTGGTCTTTGCCAATACCTACGTTGTTGCCTGGATGGTGCTGCGTACCGCGCTGACGCACGATGATGTTACCTGCAATGGCAGCCTGACCACCAAAGATTTTTACACCTAAGCGCTTGCTATGCGATTCACGACCGTTTTTCGAACTACCGACTCCTTTCTTGTGTGCCATGGTTTCTTTTATTTAAATCCTGTGAAGGAAGTTATGCTTTGATACTTTTGATTGTAATTGAAGTAAACTGTTGACGGTGTCCGTTTTTAACGCGGTATCCTTTGCGACGCTTTTTCTTAAAAATAATCACTTTGTCACCTTTGACGTGGTCAAGAACTTCTGCGGTGACTTTAGCACCTTCTATAGCTGGGGCGCCTAGAGTGATTTTGCCAGCGTCTTCGATCAACAAAACACGATCAAAATCTAATTTTTGACCTGCTTCGGCGTCTAGACGATGTACAAAAACCTTTTGGTCTTTTTGCACTTTGAACTGCTGCCCTGCTATCTCTACAATTGCGTACATATAGCTTTAATTAATGTTAAATAATCCAAAATTGGAGTGCAAAGATAGTATTTTAAGCACGTACTCCAAATTTTTATAGCGCTTTTCTTACGCTTTTTGTCATTATTTGTTGCTTTTTCCAAGTTTAATGTTTACAAGGAGCACCCCGCTAATGATCACAAGCATAGAAAGTAATTGTTGCCATATAAAGTGCTCGCCATTCCAAACGCCAATAGCAACTGCGATAATTGGAATAAAATAAGTAACTGTACTCGCGGCTACAGCAGTGGTTTTGGCAATAATCAGATTGAAAATGATAACTGCAAAAGCAGTTCCAATTAGCCCAAGAATTGATATGTAGCCAAAGCTAGAAATGGCATATGGGTTGTCGATGAAAACGCGCGGCGTGTGAAAGAAAAACAAACCGATAAATGCAGGTAAAAACGCCATAGAAAACCCACCAGTTGCTACTTGAATCGCGGTATAATTAGCGAGTTTATGCTTGATTGTATTCAGGCTTAAACCGTACAAGAAAGTGGCGAATAAAATGGCGAGTGCGGGTGTGAGTTCAAATCCGCTTTGGACTGGCTTGCTTAGAAAGATAAGCCAGGTAATCCCAGCAAAGCCGATAATAGTTCCAATAATTTGTTGTGTATTGATTTTTGTTCTAAAAAGGAGTATCCCCACAATGATCGTAAAGATGGGTGTAAAGCTATTCATAATTCCAGCGATACCTGAATCTAAGGTTTGTTCGGCATAAGTAAATAAAAATGCTGGAATGAGGTTGCCACCAAAACCAACAACTGCAAAGAAAAGGAGGTCTTTTTTGCGCTGAAGGTTCCGGAGTAATTTGGGAAGTAATGGCAGGAAAACAACACTGGCCAAAAAAATTCGAATACTGGCCACTTGGGCAGAAGTGAATACAGGTTGCCCATCAATTGCAAACATACCGCGTTTCATTAAAATAAATGAACTGCCCCATATACAGGCCAGTAGTGGTATGAGAAGGTAACTGATTTGTTTGTTTTGCATGTGCAAATTTAGTGTAAATGTACTGTGAACAAGCAGCTTCAAAATCGGATATTAACAAATTGTTGAAAAGTCTCCCACAAATTCCCACTAAAATGGCTATAACATAGATAATACAACATTTTTTGGGTTTTTTTAATTGTTAATATGTAACCTTTAACCGCTCTATGCGTTAGAAGTTATCAACAAAAGAAAAGAGCTGTGGTAAAAAGTGGTAAGAATCTACTAATTTTACTCATTATAACGCTATGTCAGGACTAGTAGGTGAATTTGAGGTAAAAATGGATGAAAAGGGGCGCTTCCTCTTTCCATCCGGCTTACGCAAACAATTGCCTGCTGTTTCCCAGCGCGATTTCATGCTCAACAAGGGCTTTGAAGATTGCTTGACTTTATTTCCGCTCTCTGATTGGGAGCGCATTAGTCAAAAGCTGTCTAAAATGAACTTGTTTAAACCCAAAAACCGAATGTTTTATAGGCTGTTTCATCAGGGTGCCAAGCAGGTTGCTCTTGATAACGCAGGCCGTATTTTGGTTCCTACTGCTTTAATGGAGCGGGTTGGGTTGGTTGCTGAGGTAATGCTTATTGCCTACAATGACCGCATTGAAATCTGGGATAAGTCTAAGTACTTCGAAATGATCGAAGGCAACATGGCGGATTTCGCTGATTTAGCGGATGAAGTAATGGGTGATTTAGACAATGAAAATTAATACCGACTACCACATTCCCGTCATGTTAAAACCTTGTCTTGAAGGCTTGGCTCTTCAGGCAGACGGCGTTTATGTCGATGTCACCTTTGGTGGCGGCGGTCATGCAAGGGCAATCTTTGATCACTTATCCGAAAAAGGTAAATTGGTTGTCTTTGACCAAGACCCCGATGCACTCAACAACACTTGGCAAGCCTCTAATTTTCATTTTATTCCCGCAAATTTTTCATTTTTAAGAAATCATTTGCGGGCTTTGGGTTTGCCTTTAGTAGATGGCATTATTGCCGACCTCGGTGTTTCCTCTCATCAGTTCGATACCGCACAACGCGGTTTTAGTATTCGTGAAGATGCACCCCTGGACATGCGCATGAACCGCAATGGCGGCCAAACTGCAGCAACCTTAATTGCAAGTGCAGACGAACAAAAATTAGCTGCTATTTTATTTGAATACGGTGAGCTCAGAAATTCAAGAGCTTTGGCAGCTGCTTTGGTGCGGCAGCGAGACAACAACCCAATTCTTACCACTTTTGACTTGATCAAAGCACTTGAGCGCTTTGCGCCCAAATTCAAAGACCATAAATTTTATGCGCAAGTTTTTCAAGCTTTTCGCATCGAAGTAAACCAGGAAATGCAGGTGCTCAAAGATTTTTTGGAGCAAGCTGCCCAAGTGCTCAAACCTGGCGGCCGCTTGGTGGTCATGTCGTATCATTCTTTAGAAGATCGCTTGGTCAAGAATTTCATGAAAAGAGGGAGTTTTTCTGGTGAAATCGAAAAAGATTTTTTCGGAAATGTTCAAAAGCCATTCACAGAAGTAAATCGACATCCAATAGTTGCCGATGTGCAAGAGTGTGCGCTGAACTCTAGAGCAAGAAGTGCCAAACTAAGAATTGCAGAAAGAAATGGCTAAGACACAAGATGCTGCAGGTAAGCGACCAAAAGGAGGTAAGGCAAATGCGTTTGCACAGATCTTGAATGGAGAATTCTTAACTAAGTCTTTTGTTTTGGACAATCTGAATTACATCTTCTTTATCATGTTACTGCTACTGATCCTTATTTCCAAAGGCTATTATGGCAAGCAACTCAACAAAGACACCGATGCTGCACAACGCAACTTAGATCAACATTCAGCTGAGTTCATCGAGGCAAAAGCTCGATTGGAATTAGTGACACGGCGCTTTAAAATGGCAGAACGCCTTTCGGAGCGGGAGTTGAAAGAAACACAAAACGCAACCAAAGTGATTCGTATCAAAGAAAAGGTCAATGAATAAGGATAGAAAATACCTCTACTACCGCGCATACCTTATTTATTTTGGCTTTGTGTTCGTCATGCTAGGTGTGCTATATTCCACACTTGACCTCCAATTGAACGGTCCTGGTTCTGCCATGAAAACTCAAGAAGGGGACTTACCTACAAGGGTTGCTGACCGTATTCCGAGAATGGGTCAGATACTTGATCGCAATGAGGTTCCATTGGTTACAAGCATTACGTTTTACGACATCTACATGGATCCGACTGTTGTAGAAGATCAACTTTTTGATCAAAAAGTAGGCGAGCTCAGTCAAGGTTTACATCGCTTATATCCAGACAAATCTGCAAGAGCCTACGAAACGCAAATCCGTAAGGCGAGAGCCAATGGGGTTCGTTACTTACTCATTCGTAGAAAGGTAACCAACGATGCCCGTAAAAAATTACGCAAGCTGCCAATTTTTGAATTGGGTCAGATGAAAGGCGGAATAATAGACAACGTTGAGGTGATTATGCGTAAAAAACCTTTTGGAAACTTACTCAATAGGACGCTGGGTTATTTTAAAGTTGACAATCTCACAGATACTCTGAAGGTTGGCATCGAAGGAGCTTTTTATGACTATCTAAAAGGCGAGCAAGGCAAAGAGGTGGAGCAGCGTATTTCTTCTGGTTGGAAACGCACAGGAAAAATCATAAAAGAAGCCGTTGAAGGTGCAGATGTCGTTACGACAATTGACAAAGAAATCCAGGAAGTAGCCCATTCCGAACTCGAAAAACAATTGATTGCCATGGGTGCCGAACACGGCAGTGTTATTTTAATGGAAGTACAAACCGGTTATGTACGTGCCATCGCAAATTTGACGAGAATCAAAGAAGGAAAGTATGAAGAGAACTTTAATTATGCAATAGGGCATTTAGAGGTTCCTGGTTCAACCTTCAAGTTGGCCTCTTTAATGGCTGGGCTCGAGGACGAACGCTTTCAAATTACAGATAAGGTAAATGCCTCTGGTTTCTACAGAGTTGGCAAAGACGGGATGGCAGATGCAAATCATGGAAGAGGTTACGGCATCATTACTGTGCAAAAAGCATTTGAAAAATCATCGAATGTGATTTTGCAACTCATGAACCGCAGTTATAAAGATGACCCTGATGTTTTCATCGATAGATTAGAACAATTTGGGCTTACCGAAAAGTTGGGTATAGATCTTGAAGGTGAGCCTCGCCCAAAAGTAACAAGACCTGGAGACAGTAATTGGTCCGCATTGTCCTTGCCTTGGCAATCTGTAGGTTATGAAGTTATGCAGACGCCGCTTCAAACCCTAGCCTTTTACAATGCCGTTGCCAATCAAGGGAAATTGGTTCGACCACTGTTTGTAGAAAAAATCAAGCGACATGGCCAGGTCATTAAAAACTTTGAGCCGGTGGTGCTTAACCCAGAAATTTGCTCCTCACATACCCTTAAAATCTTACAAAACTGCTTGGAAGGCGTCATGATAAGGGGCACTGGTCAACAACTCAAAAGCTCTTTATTTACAATCGCCGGAAAGACAGGTACAGCGCAACTACGAGGTGAAACTGGTTACAGAAATGAAAAGGTCCGTGCTTACCAAGCTTCTTTTGTGGGTTATTTTCCGGCCAAAAAACCAATCTACTCTTGTATTGTCGTTATTTCTCGACCGGTAGTTGCGTATTACGGAGCAGCCGTTTCTGGGACTGTCTTTGCGGAAATCGCCAATAAAATTTACGCCTCTTCATTGCAGTACCACAGGGCCATCAATGATCCGCGCAACCCAATGGCTTCCGACGTGCCCACTGTCAAAAGTGGTCAGCGCAAAGAGCTCACTTCACTTTTAAAGCAACTCGATATCCGTTACCAACTCAATTCTTCCAGTGAATGGGTTCAGGCAGATACCGCTAAACAGCGCCTACAAATCCAGCAAAAGTCGATTTTGGAAGCGAAGGTTCCGAATGTAATGGGTATGACCGCTAAAGACGCAGTGTACCTATTGGAATCTCAAGGATTAATCGTGCGCATGAGCGGAAAAGGAAAAGTAAGTACACAATCCATCAAACCTGGTGCCGAAATCGTTAAAGGCCAATTGATTCGTATCAAATTAAATTAAATGCAACAGTTCAAAAAGTTATTGTCTTCGCTGCCTTATCAACTACTTCAAGGAAACTTGGATCAGCCAATTGCTGAAATAGTTTTTGATTCTAGAAAGGCAAAAGAAGGCGCTGTTTTTTGTTGTATTGTTGGCACTTTGACCGATGGTCATCATTTTGCTCAGAAAGCCTATGCGCAAGGTTGCCGCGTATTTATAGTAGAGCGTTCAATTGATTTACCACAAGATGCAACTTTAGTTCTGGTGAGCCAAACGAGTCATGCACTTGCTGAGCTTTCTTGCGCGTTTTATGGCAATCCTTCCAAGCAACTTACGCTTGTTGGTATTACCGGAACCAATGGCAAAACAACTACCGCTACTTTGCTACATGATTTATATACGAATCTGGGCTTTTATTGTGGTTTACTCTCTACGGTTGTCAATAAAATAGGATCGCAGGCAATAACAGCTACACATACCACTCCTGACCCTGTTGCGCTCAACGCGCTCTTAAGAGAAATGGTCGATGCAGGCTGTCAGTATTGCTTTATGGAGGTAAGCTCTCACGCCATACACCAAGGTCGAATTCAGGGCTTGCACTTTAGAGCCGCGGGCTTTACAAATATTACACATGACCACCTAGACTACCATCTTACTTTCGCCGAATATTTGCGCGTTAAAAAATCGTTTTTTGATGGCTTAGGCTCAAAGGCTATAGCACTCGTAAACGCAGACGATAAAAATGGCCTGGTCATGCTGCAAAACACAGCGGCCAACAAATTGACCTATGCGCTCAAAACTCCAGCAGATTTTAAAGGTAAAATCATCGAGAATAGTTTGGGTGGTTTGGTCTTGCAATTCAACGGCAATGAAGTTCATACACGTTTGGTCGGTGCATTTAACGCCGCCAATCTGTTATTGGTCTATGGCTTAGCTGTTCAGTTGGGTCAAGAGCCACAAGAAGTTTTGCGTGTTATTAGTCAACTCACCCATGTGAGTGGACGCTTTGAGCATTTTACAAGTCCGAATGGGATTACGGCTATTGTTGATTATGCGCACACACCAGATGCACTGGAAAATGTGCTGGCTACTATCGCCGCTTTTCAGAAAAAGAACAAAGTCATTACTGTGGTGGGTTGTGGCGGAGACCGCGATAAAGACAAACGACCAAAAATGGCTGCCATTGCTGCAGCACGCAGTCAGCAAGTTGTGCTAACTGCAGATAATCCGCGCTCAGAAGATCCGCAACAAATCATTTCAGAAATGGAAGCGGGCTTGGATGCGCAAGGAGCAGCTCGTACACTAGCCGTTGTCGATCGAAAACAAGCCATCAAAACAGCTTTGCTGATGGCCTCACCTGGCGATATTCTGCTCATCGCAGGAAAAGGACACGAAAATTACCAAGAAATCAATGGGGTTCGTATTGCATTTGACGACCTCGCTATAACCAAAGAACTTATTCACCAACTCGATAAATAACATGTTGTATTATTTGTTTTCATGGCTAGATCAACTTAACATACCCGGTGCTGGGTTGTTTCAGTTTATTTCTTTTCGTGCTTCTTTGGCGCTCATTACCTCTTTGATTGTTTCTGTCATTATTGGCAAGCGCATCATTGCACGCTTGCGACTACAACAAATCGGAGAGACCGTTCGCGACCTCGGTTTAGCAGGGCAGCTAGAAAAATCTGGAACCCCAACAATGGGCGGCTTAATTATTTTGGCAGCCATACTGATTCCTACTTTACTCTTTGCAAAACTCCAAAATGTGTATGTCATTACGATGATAATTGCCACCATTTGGCTTGGTTTAATTGGATTTTTAGATGATTACATTAAAGTATTTAGAAAGAATAAGGAAGGCCTCAAAGGGACTTCTAAAATTATTGGTCAAATTGGCGTCGGGCTCATTGTAGGAGGTATTTTATATTTCTCCGATGATGTTGTCGTACACAAAAGAGTAGCAGCCAATTATCAATTACAGCCAGATGAAACATTTGTAACCCATGAGCATGCGCAAAATGCAGGCGAAAATTACAAATGGATCCGCACTGATGACATGACCACTACGATTCCTTTTTTCAAAGGAAATGAATTCAATTACAATTGGCTCATCGGCGATACCAATAAGTCATACGGCTGGCTTATTTTTATTCCGATTGTCATATTTATTGTCATTGCCGTATCCAATGGCGCCAATATGACCGATGGCTTAGATGGTTTGGCTACGGGCACATCGGCAATTATCGGTATTGCGCTTGCGATACTAGCTTACGTAAGTTCACACGCCAAATTTGCCGACTACCTTAATGTCATGTACATTCCGGAAGCCGAGGAATTGGTCATTTTTATTGCGGCATTTGTAGGGGCTTGCGTCGGCTTTTTATGGTACAACTCATTTCCTGCACAAGTTTTCATGGGCGATACAGGAAGTTTGGCCTTGGGTGGTATCATTGCAGTCTTTGCGATTGCGATTCGCAAAGAATTGCTTATTCCAGTATTGGCAGGGATTTTTCTTATCGAAAATGTTTCTGTCATGCTCCAAGTCGGGTACTTTAAATATACCAAGAAGCGTTACGGCGAAGGGCGTCGCATCTTTTTAATGGCGCCATTACACCACCACTACCAGAAGAAAGGTATTCACGAGGCTAAGATTGTTGCTCGATTTTGGATTGTAGCTGTCTTGTTAGCCGTAGTCACCATTGTTACCCTCAAATTGCGTTAAGATGGAGGCTCAAAATCGCTTGCTTGTTATTTTAGGCGCCGGAGAATCTGGGGTTGGAGCAGCTATTTTGGCCAAGGCTAAAGGGTGGCGTGTTTTTGTATCAGACGGCTCAACAATTAAACCTTCATTTCAGCAAGAATTATGGGCACAGCAAATTGAATTTGAGGCCGAGTCACATTCCATGCCTAAAATACTTTCAGCTGATTTAATCATTAAATCTCCCGGAATACCAGAAAAGACTGATTTGATGCGGGCTGTCCGCGAAAAGGGCATTTCGGTCATTTCAGAAATTGAATTTAGCGGTTATTATTCTGAAGCCAAACATATCTGTATTACGGGAAGTAATGGCAAAACCACCACGGCTATGTGGTGTTACCATATGCTTAAAAAAGCAGGTTTGAACGTTGGTTTAGCTGGGAATGTTGGGCAAAGTTTTGCCAGGCAAATTGCCACGGAGGATTTTGATATCTATGTGTTGGAGCTCAGTTCTTTTCAGCTCGACGACATGTTTACTTTTAAAGCAGATATCGCCATTCTTACCAATATTACCCCTGATCATCTGGACCGCTATAATTACCAAATGGAAAATTATATCCATGCTAAATTTCGCATTCTACAAAATCAGCAGGCAACAGATTTTTTCATTTTCAATGCCGATGATGAACTCATTGCAGCACAAATGAAACACCATCAAATTACAGCGCAATTGCACCCGTTTTCTCTAAAGACGGAACTAGCAATGGGCGCATATGCAGACGAAAAACAACTACACATTAATATAAACAAACAACAATTTACCATGTCTATTCACGAATTAGCTCTTAAGGGAAAGCACAACACCCAAAATGCTCTTGCCGCAGGGATTGCAGCAAGGCTTGTCGAAATCCGCACCGACGTTTTACGCGAAAGTTTACAGGATTTTGTTAATGTAGAACACCGCATGGAATTTGTAGCTAAAGTCAACGGAATTGAATTTATCAATGACTCCAAAGCAACGAATATCAATGCAGCGTGGTTTGCATTAGAATCTATGGATAAACCAACAGTATGGATTGTAGGCGGCATTGATAAAGGAAATGACTACAGCGAATTAAAAGAATTAGTGGCTCAAAAAGTAAAAGCGATTGTTTGCTTGGGTTTAGATAATCAAAAGATCATTGCAGCTTTTGGCGACCAAGTTGAAGTGCTCGTTGAGGCAAAATCAGCACATGAGGCTGTTGCCTTTGCGTATCAACTCGCTACAAAAGACGAAACTGTACTCTTGTCTCCAGCTTGTGCAAGCTTTGATTTATTCAGTAGCTACGAAGACAGAGGTCAGCAATTTAAGCAAGCGGTTCGAATGTTATAATTCGTTTTCATGAGGACCTACCTTTCTTATCTTAAAGGCGACCCCGTTATTTGGATCATTACCTTGTTAATGATGGCTTTCTCGTTGGTTACGGTGTATAGTTTCGTACCCATCTTGGTCAAAATAGAGGGGGGTTCTCCGTTTGTCTATTTATTTAAGCATCTCATCTATGTCGTGCTCGGCTTTGGGGCGATGTACGCCATACATCGGGTGCCGGCTAAATATATCAGTCAAACCGCAAAGTTTGCCTATTATTTAGGTCTAGCTCTTTTACTTTTTACTTGGTTTTTTGGTGCAGAGGTAAATGGAGCAGGCCGCTGGATTCGCATTCCATTTATCAATCTAACCTTTCAATCTTCTGATTTTGCCAAATTAGCATTGATCATTTACGTGAGCAAATTGCTCGTTAAAAAGCAACAAAAACTAAATAGTTGGCGCGAGGGTATGCTCCCTCTACTACTGCCAATTGCGGCTACTTGTGCGCTAATTTTAAAGGACAACTTCTCTACTTCGGCAATGTTATTTATGTTGAGTATGCTCTTGTTGTTTATTGGCAGAGTGCCGCTCTTGAAATTATTAACTCTCGCAGGAATCGGTGTGGCATTGGTATTTTTGGTCGTAGGTATCCACTTGGCTTTACCAGATGCAAA
Organism: Crocinitomicaceae bacterium; assembly: GCA_023268965.1. Classification (GTDB taxonomy): domain Bacteria; phylum Bacteroidota; class Bacteroidia; order Flavobacteriales_D; family Crocinitomicaceae; genus UBA952. The sequence goes on along the minus strand of JALRJE010000024.1, from coordinate 17,580 downwards.
TATCTTACCAAGGTATGATACCTGGATGAATCGAATCAATAACCGTGTCGATACCGCCAATCAGAGCATTGAAAGCCTTCAGGCCAATCAGCAGGCCAACAATGCCAAATTAGCAATTTCTGTGGGTTCTTTTTTTGGTCAAGGGGTAGGAGACGGCAAGCTCAAAGAATTTTTACCAGAGGCCTATGCCGATTTTTATTACGCCACTTTTGTAGAAGAATTCGGTTTTGTATCGGCCTCTTTTCTGGTGCTACTCTATATGATTTTACTTTTTCGGATGATCAGATTTGCGCTCAAAACACCAAATTTATTTCAGAGTTATGTAGCGCTTGGAATAGGCATTCATTTGCTCACCCAAGCGAGTGTGAATATGTTGGTTTGTACAGGTGTTTTTCCGGTTACAGGACAAAATATGCCATTTTTGGCAATGGGGGGTTCTGCTTTGGTAATGGCTTGTGTTTCCATTGGGGTCGTGCAATCATTTGTTAAAGAACTCCCAAAAAATGAGCAAGAGAATCAATTTGCAAGTGCACAAGAAAATGAAGTTAACTAGGGTAATTATTTCTGGTGGCGGAACGGGTGGCCACATTTTTCCGGCTTTGGCTATTGCCGATGAAATAAAACGTAGAAATACCGACGCTGCGGTCTTGTTTATAGGGGCCGAAGGAAAAATGGAAATGGAAAAGGTTCCTCAGGCTGGTTATGAGATAGTAGGATTGCCAATAGTAGGATTGCAACGAAGGTTGACGATTAAAAATTTATGGTTGCCGTTTAAGTTACTCCAAAGTTTGGCAAAAGCATTTTTTGTGATCCGTAAATTTAAACCGGAACTAGTAATTGGTGTTGGGGGTTATGCCAGCGGCCCAACGCTTCAAATGGCGCAATTACTTGGGGTGCCTACCTTATTACAAGAGCAAAACTCTTTTCCGGGTAAAACCAATCAATTACTCGCCAAAAAAGCAAAGGCAATTTGTGTGGCATATCCGGGAATGCAACAATATTTTGCTGCTCATCAAATACACTTAACGGGAAATCCGGTACGTTCGTATTTACTCGAAGATCTTTCTAAACTTAGAAACGAGGCAGCGGCCTATTTTGGCCTCGATTCCTCTAAGCCCACCCTATTCATAATGGGCGGTAGTTTAGGGGCTAGAACATTGAATGCAGCGGTGAGCGCAGCGCTTCCAAATCTACGAACAAACGATATTCAAATCTTGTGGCAATGTGGCAAATCTTATGAAAAAGAAATGTTGCAACACCGAGAGACCTTAACGCCAAACGTCAAGATTTTTACTTTTATCCAAAGAATGGATCTTGCCTACGCTTTGGCAACAGTGATTATCTCACGAGCGGGGGCGCTCTCGGTAAGTGAATTGACTTTGGTTGCCAAACCCGTTATTCTTGTTCCTTCACCAAATGTAGCCGAGGATCACCAAACCAAAAATGCAATGGCTCTGGTCGATAAATTAGCTGCAATTTTGGTTACGGATGCCAATGCTCAAGAGCAATTGCTACCAACTGCACTCGCTTTGGTTCATGATGAAGCACAACAAAAGAACTTATCAGCAGCAATCAAAACGCTGGCGCTCCCAAATGCCACTAGTGATATCATTGATGTTTGCCTTAAGCATATCCGTTCATGAAGACACTTCAACAATTTGATCATATCTACCTCATCGGTATCGGCGGAATAGGCATGAGCGCCTTAGCTAGGTATTTTAAATTTACGGGTAAGCAAGTTGGGGGTTACGATAAAGTTCATACTACGCTCACTCAAAAACTCATTGAAGAGGGAATAGCTATTCACTTTGATGATCTTGGAACTCAAATCCCAAAACAATTTACCGACCCTAATACCACCCTGGTTATATACACACCAGCAATTAAAGTATTAGGAGAACTTGAGTATTTTCAGCAGTATTCTTTTACGATTCTCAAGAGAGCAGAGGTTCTTGGTGCCCTTACCAAAACTTACCAGGGGCTTTGCGTTGCGGGAACGCACGGAAAAACAACCACGAGTTCTCTTTTGGCACATATGTTAACTGAAATAGGTGTTGGTTGTACAGCATTTTTGGGTGGCATCGCGAGTAATTTTGATTCTAATCTTGTGCTTCATGCCCAAAGTCCATACGCTGTAATTGAGGCCGATGAATTCGACCGTAGTTTTCTTCAATTATCGCCTTTTGCCGCTATTATCACTGCCACTGATCCAGATCACCTGGACATCTACGGCAATTCAAATGCGTTTGAGGAAGGATTTAGACAGTTTTCATTGCGCATAGACCCCAAGGGATACTGTATTCAAAAAGAAGGTCTTTCTCTTCCAAGCCTTGCTGCTGTCAGGACTTATGCCATTGATTCACAAACAGCTGATTTTTCTTTCAATAACTTACGGTATGTCAATGGTTTTCAGGTGGCAGATTTGCGTCTTCATGATGAACTATTCCTCGATATAGAGTTGGGCCTTCCTGGAATTCATAATGCAGAAAACGCGCTTGGCTGCATCGCTTTATTAGTACAACTGGGATACGAAGTGGATGACTTGCGTGCCTCGCTTAAGAGTTTTACCGGAGTTAAACGTCGTTTTGAGTATCATTTGCGTTCAGAAAATTTAATTTATATCGATGATTATGCACATCACCCGACCGAAATAAACGCCTTGATAACATCGGTTCGAAGTATTTATCCTGAGTTACCCGTGATTGGTATTTTTCAGCCCCATTTATATTCGCGGACCAAGGATTTTGCCAAGGATTTTGCACTTTCGTTGGCGGCCCTTGATCAGTTGTACTTATTACCAATTTATCCTGCTCGAGAAGAGCCAATACATGGCGTAACGAGCGAGTGGCTATTAGATGCAGTTGCGCTTAAGTCAAAGGTTGTCATGTCTTCCCATGAAATACTATTGGCCCTCCAATCGGTAAAAAAAGGCGTTGTACTGACCATAGGGGCAGGAGATATCGATCGTATGGTGAAGCCGGTAACCGAACTACTCAAAATTCAAATCACGAACGCATGAAAATTTGGCTCATAAGAATTTTTTGGCTGCTCATTTTCGTTGGGGTAGGTGTTGTTTTTTATTTTGCGCAAAGTCAAGAGCAGCAAACACATTTAGATCAGCCAAACATTGCCATTCATACCGAGGACGAAAATGCATTTTTAACAGAAGAAGAATTACTAGATCGTTTGCAGTTACGGCAACTATTTCGAAGAAAGATGCCGGTGAATAAACTTCAGATCCATTCCATTGAACGTGCGATATCAGCTATGTCTGAAGTGAAGCGAGCTGAAGTCTATAAACACTTGGGATCAAATTGGGAGGTGAAATTAGAACTGCGCAAACCAATAGCCAGGATTTTCAATACAAGCGGACAGAGTTATTACCTTGATCAAGATGGTTTTATGATGTACAGATCGAGCTTACATACTGCCCGAGTTTTGGTTTTTTCTGGAGCCATTCACGATGTCTATAACCCTCATCTGAACTGCGATTTTATTAACAATTCAAATTTGAAAAGTTCTCAAAAAGTCGGTCAAATCTACCGCATTTCAAATTATGTTTGTAATGATCCATTAATGCAACAATTAATAGGTCAGGTTTACCTCGAATCAGACGGAGATTTTATACTTATTCCGATGGTTGGAGAGCAACAAATCATCTTTGGACCTGCGCGCAGCACCAAAGAAGTTTCAGACAAATTTGAACGTTTGAAACATTTTTACAAAGAAGCCCTGCCTCATGAAGGCTGGAATAAATACAAAGAAATAAGTGTCAAGTATGATGGACAAATCGTTTGCAGAAAAAAATAACAATGCCGAGGTGAAGCGCATGCGAGTGGTTGTAGGTTTGGACATTGGCACCACCAAAATCGCTTTTTTTGTGGGTCGAAAAAACGAGCACAACAAAATTGAAATTATCGCAATGGGTAAAAGTGAGTCTTTGGGCGTCATGCGGGGTGTAGTGTCGAATATCGAGCGCACGGTGCAATCTATCAATGCCGCAGTAGAAGCCACTCAAAATACCGTTGAAGGAAATCTCAAAATCAAAAACGTCCACGTTGGTATTGCTGGGCAGCACATCAAAAGCATGCAGCATCGTGGTATATACACCCGACGCACGGCCAGTGAAGAAATTTCCCAAGTTGATATCGATGCATTTGTTGACGACATGTACCAAATGGTCATGAATCCTGGAGAAGCAATCATCACGGTAATTCCACAAGAATATATCGTCGACGGAGAGCCAGAAATCAAAGACCCAATTGGAATGGCAGGCGTTCGGCTCGAAGCAAATTTTCACATCATTACTGGTCAGGTAACCAACGTACAAAATATTACTCGTTGTGTAGATCGCGCTGGCCTCGGTGTCAAAGATATTATTCTTGAACCTATCGCGTCAGCCGAGGCTGTCCTTTCTGAAGAAGAAAAAGAAGCGGGTGTGGTGCTTGTTGATATCGGCGGCGGCACTACCGATGTTGCCATTTTTCACGACGGCCTGATTCGTCATACCGCAGTAATTCCTTTCGGAGGCAATATCATTACCCAAGATATCAAAGAAGGCTGTCGCATCATGCAGCGCCAAGCAGAAATGCTCAAGGTAAAATACGGAAGCGCTTTGGCATCCGAAAGCAAAGAAAATGAGGTTGTATGTATCCCTGGCTTGCGAGGTCGTGACCCTAAGGAAATTACATTGCGCAATCTAGCGAGTATCATCCAAGCGAGAATGGAGGAAATTATCGAACTCGTCAATCTCGAAATCAAAAACTCTGGATACGAGAAAAAGCTCATTGGCGGTATTGTTGTTACTGGAGGAGGTTCGCAACTTAAGCACCTCACTCAACTCATTGAATACCTCACCGGAATGGATGCGCGTATTGGTTACCCGACAGAACACCTTGCGAATTCGAATGACATTGAGGCTTTATCTAGCCCTATGTTTGCTACCGGAATTGGTTTGGTTCTCAAAGGTTTTGAAAGTGTTGAAGCCCTAAAGCCTTGGGAAGAAGGCGCTTTAACGCAAGACAAAGAGCCAGCTACTCAAGCCCAAATTTCCGATAAGGAAGAAAAAATAAAAACCCATTCTAACGCAGAACGCAGAGGAGAATTTTTCGACCGTATTTTAGGTCCGGTTAGGAAATTTTTTGATGATTCTGAAGATTAACATATTTAGACAAACGCGGTTATACAATGCAGTATTATGGAATTTGATTTACCAAAACACGAAACAACCCAAGCGGCCTCTATCATTAAAGTGATAGGAGTGGGCGGAGGCGGCTCTAATGCAGTCAATCACATGTACTTGCAAGGAATTGCGGGTGTAGATTTTATCGTTTGTAATACCGATTGCCAAGCACTCGAACTATCACCTGTACCGTACAAAATTCAATTAGGTCCAAACCTGACAGAAGGCCGTGGAGCAGGCATGATTCCAGATGTAGGAATGAATGCGGCCATGGAAAATATCCAAGAAATCCGAGAGTTGCTCTCTAAGGATACCAAGATGGTTTTTGTGACGGCAGGCATGGGTGGTGGTACCGGCACAGGTGCGGCTCCTGTCATTGCCCAAGTTGCTAAAGATCTCGGCATATTAACAGTTGGTATTGTAACAGTCCCATTTAATTTTGAAGGCCGCAAAAGACGTCAACAAGCCGAAGAAGGCTTAGAGCGCATGCGTCAAAATGTAGATACACTTCTCATAATCAATAACGAGCGCTTGCGCGAGTTTGGTAAAAACATGTCCTTATCAGAGGCATTCTCTCATGCCGATGACGTTTTAACTGTAGCGGCCAAAGGAATCGCTGAAGTAATTTCGGTAACGGGCGCCATTAATGTCGATTTCAATGACGTCAATACGGTTATGCGCAATTCCGGACACGCCATTATGGGAAGTGCCATGGCTGCAGGTGAAAACCGAGCGGTATTAGCTGTGAAAGAAGCACTTACTTCGCCTTTACTTTACGATAACGATATCAATGGCGCACGATATGTCTTGCTCAACATCACCTACGGTGACCGAGAAGTCATGATGGATGAAATCACCGATATCACCGATTACATTCAAGAGGCAGCAGGTTCTACAGCCGATGTCATTTGGGGTCATGGCCACGATGCATCATTAGGTGATCAGCTCAGCCTTACCATTATAGCTACCGGATTTACATCTTCTCCGCTCACCGGTTTTGAAAAAAGTCCTGAGCGTACAGTGGTTGTTCTCGAAGAAGATCAGAAACAAGAAATCACGGTCCCTTTGACCTCTCCTTTTGAGTCTTTGGCCTCAGCCTCTATTCAAGACAACGCAACAGAGCCTTTTTTGAAGCAGGTAGAAACGCCATTAGCCAATCCTTTTCATGCCACTGAGCAACCAATAGATGCAGTGTCGGCATCGGCAAAAAAGACCTACAATCTCTACGATGAGAAAGAAGAAGCACTTCCGGCTCAAACCGCTATGAGTTGGGAAGTTTTCGACGTACAAGCAGAGTCAGAACAAGCGACCTCTGCCACTGAACCTATTCAAGAAGTGACATTTTCTCAGCCTCAACCTATCGTTAAGCATGTGCTCGAAGACGACAGCGTTCAACGCGTAGAGATGGAAACGCCGAAGCGCATTTTAAGTCCTGAAGAGCAACAGCGCAAAGTACAAGAGCGCGTGAGTCGTATTCAAGAGTTCACCTCCAAGCTTCAAAAGCCCGATGGTTTACTTGAATTTGAGAATGAGCCAGCATTTGTTCGTAGAAATATTCATTTACACCAACAAACACCTAGTACACAAGAGCAGATTTCACGCTTTGGTGTGGGTACTGACGTCAACGGCCAGCCTACCCTTCGGAACGGCAATAATTTTTTACACGATAACGTAGACTGATCATGACCTTCACAGAACGCATCAATCTAGATATCAAAAATGCAATGCTGGCTAAGGAGAAAGAAAAACTAGCAGCACTCCGAGACATCAAATCAAAACTCTTGCTAGAGGCTACCTCAGGTGCAGCTGCTGAAGTAAGCGAGGAGGTTGCGCTCAAAATATGCATGAAGCTCCATAAACAACGCATGGAGACCTACACACTTTATCAAGACCAAAACCGTCCAGACCTTGCTGCTGAAGAATTATATCAAGCGCAAGTCATAGAGGCTTATTTGCCTCAAATGCTTACCGAAGAACAGATTCGTGCAGAAGTAGCTGCTGCTGTAGCTCAAACGGGGGCAAGCGGCCCTCAAGATATGGGCAAGGTGATGGGTATTTTATCTGCAAAACTTGCCGGAAAAGCAGATGGTAAAATCATTGCAGCGCTCGTAAAAGAGACCCTCTCTAACTAATGAAGGCTGCACTCGCACAACTTATTCGCACATTAAATGCGAGAGGGTGGTCGCCAGCAACCTCTACTAATTATTCATTTATAGACGAACAGCAGCAGTGTTGGGTTTCTAGATCCGGAGTCAATAAAGCTGATTTCACTGAGCAAGATTTGATATGCATCGATGAAAAAGGTCTAGGAACCGGATTATTTCAAGGCGTCAAGCCTTCAGACGAAACACAAATTCACCTTTGGATTTACAGAAATTTTCCGGATGCAAAAGTTGTGCTGCACAGCCATGGGAAGTTCCCTGTATTGATTTCTCAGTTCAACGAGCATGTGTTTGCCGTTCAGGGTTATGAACTTCAAAAGGGCTTCAAAGGATGTAAGAGTCATTTAGATACCCTAGAAATCCCAATTATTGAGAACCAGCAAGATATGGCAGTACTTTGCCAGGCATTGGATGAACGCAAAGCAGAAATTCTATATCATTGTTTTATTATTGCGGGTCATGGCACCTACGCATGGGGAGAAAACCTTTTTGAGGCCCAAAGACATCTCGAGACTTTAGATTATCTTTGCGAGTGTGAATTTTTATTATAACAATGGCGATTCTATCTATTCCCGACCAAGCGATTCAGCTTTTTGAACCTTCTGAAATAAAAGCATTTCTTCAACAATACGATGTATTTTTTGATCAGTGGTCTTGTACTGTTACATTTGATGATACCGCCAGCCAGGAAGAAATCTTAGAGGCTTATGCCAAAGATTTAAAGCCATTTATGTCGATCGGAGGCTATCAAAGTGCCGATGTTATTTCCATTCACGCACTTACCCCAAATTACGAGCAACTACGCGCTAAATTCTTAGCTGAACATACCCACGATGAAGACGAGATACGCTTCTTTGTCGATGGGCAAGGCTTATTTTGGTTTCATTTACAAGATGCACCCGTTTTTAACGTGTTGTGTCAGCGGGGCGATCTCATTAGTGTGCCAGCGGGCACCAAACATTGGTTTGATGCAGGTGCGCAACAACCATTCGTGAAAGCGATCCGCATCTTTACAGATATGTCGGGTTGGACGCCCATTTATACGGCATCGGGTATAGAATCTAAATATCTTCATTTTAAGTCGCCAACGCTTGGATAAGCAAATCAAATATATTTTAACGGATATCGAAGGGACCACCAGTTCTGTTGATTTTGTATACCAGGTACTTTTCCCTTATTTTCGTGAACACCTCAACGAGCTGACTAAACATGGTCATATTACAGATGTTAAAGACGCCTTCTCCGAAATTATAGAAATAGCAGCCCAAGAAGAAGGACGACACCTAACAACTACAGAAGAGGTGTTGGCTTGTCTTCATAAATGGAGCGAGGAAGATAGAAAACTAACGCCATTAAAAGTACTCCAAGGTATTATTTGGAAAAATGGCTATGAAACAGGAGCTATTACAGGTCATGTTTTTGATGATGTTCCTGCGGCGCTCAATCAATGGCGCAGTAAAGGTCTTCAAATTGGGGTGTTTTCATCGGGGTCCGTAGCAGCCCAAAAGCTTTTGTTTCGCTTCAGCGATTTTGGAGATTTATCAGTGCACTTCTCCAATCATTTTGACACTACAACGGGTCCAAAAAAAGAGCAAGAGACTTACCAAAAAATCGCAGCATTTTTGAGTTTAAATCCGCAACAAATTTTATTTCTTTCTGATATTTCAGCTGAGCTCGAGGCTGCCTCCGCTGCCGGAATGCAAACCATTCAGCTGCTTCGTTCGGGCACTGCCCCTAATTGGCCAACTACCGTAAATAGTTTTCTAGAAATCTGAATCAAAAAAAAAGCCACTCCGAGGAGTGGCTTATGAATTAGGGAGAATTGCAAATTAGTTGTTGGTAGGTGCACCTGCGTTGTTCACTGGTGTGCCACTTTCTGGAGCTGGACCAACTTCACCTTTGATTCGAATAACTTTGTTAGGTTCGTTGATTGCATTAGAAGTAATCGTTACACTTTTATTGATTGGGCCTGGACGGTTGGTATCGTATTTGACACGGATGGACCCTTTTGCACCTGGCGCAATTGGTTCTTTTGGCCACTCAGGAACTGTACAGCCACAAGATCCTTTAGCGTTGGAGATGATCAATGGTTCGTCTCCTGTATTCTTGAATTCAAAAGAACAGTATGGCTCACCACCGTATTTGATGCTACCATAATCATGGACTTCTTTATTAAATTCGATTTTAGCACCTTTTTCAATTTGTGCATTAACGGTGTTGAGGCCAAGAATTGCCATCAAAACAACACCAAAAGAAAGCATTAATTTTTTCATAAGTATCAGTTTATCTTGTCGAAAGATAGGAAGCTTCTTTTCGTGTTGGAGGTATTTAACACTTCATTAACATCTGGCAAGACTGCCTTTATTCAATATTGGAGTCAGGAATTTGCTTTGGTGCTAACCCGCAACCTTCACAACTGGATTGCCGAGAAAAAAATAAGTTATATACATGACCAATGAGGTAGAAAGCGGCAAGAAGAGCAAGTACTAAGACTAAAAACTGTTGCATAGATCAGCGTTGAGCGATGTTTATGATAAAAGTTGATAAACGATAAATGCACATAAGTATGCAATAATTCCCATAAATGCGAGTTGAATCAGTGGCCATTTCCAAGAATTGGTCTCTCTTTTAACTACCGCTAATGTAGCCATACATTGCATGGCAAACACATAAAAAATAAGCAGTGAGCCACCGGTTGCTAAGCTGTATACGCTGCTGCCGTCTTCATATTTTTCGTCCTTTAGCTTTTGAACCAAGCGTTTGTTATTGTCTGTATCATTGCCAACGGAATATATAGTGGCCAATGAACCTACAAATACTTCTCTCGCTGCAAATGAGCTAAGTAGGGCAATGCCAATTTTCCAATCGTAGCCCAATGGCTTAATAGCAGGCTCCATCCATTTGCCAAAATGACCAATATAGGATTGAGAGAGTAATAAAGAACTTTCTAATTCTTGTTTTTGGACTTGATTTGCCGCGGTGTAGCTAGCCTTTTTGCGTAATTTGCTCAGGTTATTTTCTCTCGAATTGGGACCATAACTTGCCAAGGCCCAAAGTAAAATAGAGATCGCAACTATTATTTTACCTGCATCAAAAATGAATATTTTAACTTTCTCATAGACAGTAAGCCCTACGTTATACAGACGCGGCGTTTTGTATTCAGGCAGTTCCATTACATGGAAACCAGGTTTCCCACTTTTTATAAGCAACTTTAAGATTACTGCGGTACCTAGGGCAAATACAATACCAAGTAAATACAAACCAAATAAAACAATTCCTTGCAAATTTAATACGCCTGCAACATATGTTTTGGGGATCACTAAACTAATCAGAAGGGTATAAACTGGAATACGTGCAGAACAACTCATGAAAGGGGCTACTAGTATGGTAATAAGGCGTTCTTTCCAGTCTGAAATGGTTCGGGCTGACATGATTCCTGGTATGGCACATGCCACGCTAGAAAGCAATGGAACAACACTTTTTCCATTCAAGCCAAAGGGCCTCATGAGTCGGTCCATAATGAATACAACTCGTGATAAATAGCCGCTTTCTTCTAAAAGAGAAATAAAGAAAAATAAGATGGCAATTTGTGGCACAAAAACCAGTACTCCGCCGATTCCTGGTATGAGCCCCTGAGAAATAAGCTTGCTCAACACACCTTCTGGCATTAGTTTAGCTATCCAAGAACTGAGTTCCACAAACTGACTATCAATGAAGTCCATTGGAATGCTAGCAAAGCTGAAAATGAATTGAAAGATGATCAGCAGAACCGCTGAAAAAATAAGGTAGCCGTAAATACGATGCGTCAGTATTTGATCTAATCTGTTCGATCGGTTGCTTGCTTTAATTTGGAGGTCCTGTACAATACCAAGTTGCCGTAACTTTTCTAATCTTGCATTGGTGTTTTCGGTTTGGGCTCGGTCTGTTTGTAGTTCGCCTATGTTAAAATCAAAAAAAGGTGTGTTTTTTCCTTTTTGTAGGGTGTCAATAGCTTGAATGATTCGGCTTTTGCCGATAGAAACTCTGGCTGTAGCTCTGACAATATTGGCTAATGGAAATTGTTTTTGAAGCAGTTCGGTATCGATTTTTAAACCCTTCTGTTGGGCTCGATCCCACATATTTAAGACCAAAACAATCGGGAAGCCGGAATCATATAATTGGGTAAAAAATAGTAGGTTTCGTTCTAAGTTTGCCGCATCGGCAACGTAGATGATTGCATCGGGATAGTCGGAGTGCTGTATGTTCAGTAAAACATCCTCAACAACTTGCTCATCCAAGGCCCGAGCGAAAATACTGTAGGTTCCTGGAAAATCTATGAGTTGATGAATACCGGTTTTGGTCTTGATGTCGCCTTGTTTTTTTTCAACGGTGACTCCGGGAAAATTACCAACCTGCTGGCGCAAACCGGTCAGCATATTAAATATAGAGCTTTTGCCAGTATTAGGGTTGCCTAGGAGCGCGATTTTCATGACCTGTAAAGCTACTGAAAATTGCGCTAAGCCACTTGTACTTCTACATGCATTGCTTCTTCTTTGCGCATGGAAATCACGTTGCCATTGATTTCATAGGCAATTGGATCACCGAAAGGTGCTTTGAAAATGGCAGTAATTTTTTGACCTTTTGTAAGGCCCATTTCAGTGAGTTTTGGGGAAAGAGCTGAAGCAGGTATTGCCGTAATTTGTACTTGCTGGTTCAGTAAAATGGAGTCGAGTGTAACAGACATATGCAAATGTAAGACGGATCATTTCGATTTACGCTACCACTTTTGTGGTATTTTTAAAGAAATACCAATAAAAATTAACTGTTTTTTGGCTGCAAAACGATTCTAGCCGTAGTGCGTGTTTGTTGTTTCACCAAGCAGATTTTGTCTTTACTCATTTGATTGAGTATGGTATCGTTGTAATGACGAATGGTGACAAGCTCGAGGTTTTCGTTGTACCGAATATGGTAGTACTGACCAAGGCTTTGCTTGAGTTGGGTCATGTCAATTTTTTTACTGTCTACCAAAACCGAAAAATTCAGCGCTGAATTTTGCATAAGGTTGATCGTTGTCTTGATTGAGGAAAGCGCAGCAAATATTTCTGAAAGTTGTTGTTCGGCAATAAAAGAGAAATCTTTTGAACTGAAGGTAACCAAAACTTGGTTGTACTTTACGATGTAAGATGGGATTTGCGCATCGCGCGTTGCGTTGGAAGAAATAATGGTGCCGGGCGCCTCAAAGTCAAGAAAAGAACGCACAAACAATGGAATGTTTTTTTGTTGTAAGGGCTGAACTGTCTTGGGGTGGATAACACTTGCGCCGTAATAGGATAGTTCAATGGCTTCTTTGAAAGAAATTTGACTGAGTAATTCTGTTTTTTCAAAATACTTTGGATCTGCGTTGAGCATTCCGGGAACGTCTTTCCAAATAGTTACGCTTGCTGCGTGGCAACAATAGGCAAGTATGCCAGCACTGTAGTCTGAGCCTTCTCGACCGAGTGTGGTCGTAAAACCCTCTGCAGTATGGCCAATGAATCCTTGCGTTACGACGATTGAATGTATATTGATAAGAGGCAACACTTTTTGATCGCACAATTCTTTGGTTTTGAGCCAATCGACCTGAGCCTCTTGATACTTGTTGTCGGTTCTTATGATTGTTTTGGCGTCCAGCCAAGTAGCATTGTAATGTTGGTTGGTTAAATAAGCGGCAAGAATTTTACTCGATAAGACCTCTCCAAGTGCAATAATTTGATCGTATAGAAAAGATGTATTTTCGGTAAGTGGTTTCTTAAATTCCAGCGCCAATTGCTCAAAAATAGCTTCGGTTGCTTGGTAAATACTATCGTTTTTTTCTGGGAATAAACCAGCTAGAATTTCCAAATGATAAGACTTGAGCTCGTTTAGACACCCTGTATATTTGCTATCGTCTTGCGCACAAAGGGCATCGATGAGTTCTTCGAGCTTATTGGTGGTTTTACCCATTGCCGACACGACAACGATGATGTTTTCATTGGGGAAACGCGCCAAGATTGCGCTTACGTTTTTGACAGCAAGGGCGTCTTTTACTGAGGCGCCTCCAAATTTAAAAACCTTCATATTAGACCAGTTTTTCAGCTAAAAGTTTCATTTCAATGGCAGGAGACATTTTTTCATAGATAATGCGGTAGACCGACGATAGGATGGGCATGTCTACGGCGAATTTTTGATTGATTTCATACAAACTTTTGGTGGCATAATAGCCTTCTGCAATCATATTCATTTCAAGCTGTGCACTTTTGACTGAGTATCCTTTGCCTATCATGAAGCCAAAGGTGCGATTGCGCGAAAAATTCGAATAAGCAGTCACGAGTAAGTCCCCAAGGTAGGCACTGGTTTTGGTATCTCGATGGACGGGGTGAACTTCGTCAATGAACCGTTCAATTTCTTGAATGGCATTTGAAACGAGTACAGCTTGGAAGTTATCGCCATAGCCAAGACCATTGCAAATTCCGGCTGCTAAAGCGTAAACATTTTTTAAAACAGCCGAAAATTCTGTTCCAAAAAGGTCGTCGCTTGTTGTTGTTTTGATGTATCGACAGCTCAGTGCAAGCGCCATTTGCTGTGCATTTTCGGTATTGGCGCAAGCTAGCGTAAGGTAAGAGAGTCTTTCCATAGCAACTTCTTCAGCATGGCAAGGACCAGAAATAATACCAATTTTGTCATAGGGTACGCCAAAACTTTTGTGTATAAAGCGTGCTGGAATTGCATTGTAGGAAGGAATCATACCTTTGACGGCAGAAAATACGATTTTGTTGATGAAATGACTTTCGTCTACACCTATGAAAGCTTCTTCAAGAAATGCAGCAGGTGTGGCAATTACCACCCAATCTGCAGCATTTAATGTGCTATTTAAGTTTGAACTTAGGACCAGTTTGCTCGTATCAAAAGAGACGGACTGCAGGTATTTTGGATTGTGACCAAATTGTTGGATGTGGGCGATGGACTCTTCATTGCGCATCCACCAGTGGATTTCAGTGCAATTATTGCAGAGAATTTTGACGATTGCTGTAGCCCAACTGCCACCTCCAATGACTGCAATTTTTTGTGGTGTTTCCATTAGGCAAAGTTACACATTCTCTTCAAAGGCGCCGCGTTGCAATTGATTAGATCCTAGGATTGTTCAACGAACGAAAGCCGTCGGTTTCTAGGCTGATACGGCGGTGTTTGTAGAGCTTACCGATGGCTTGTTTGAAGGTCTTTTTGCTGAGTCCTAATATGGCGCGTACTTCGTCAGGATCGCTTTTGTCTGTAAGCGCAAGAAACCCACCGTTGCTGTCTAGTGTGTCGAGTATTTTTTGTTCTGCTGCATCGTAACGGCTGTCATTGGGTACCTCAAGTCGGATGTCTAGTTTCCCATCTTCACGCACCTTAGCCACAAAACCTTTGCATTCTTGTTCTCGTTTGAGGGGTTGGTTTTGCTGGTCTTTAAAAATGAGGCCTTCGTAGCGTTTGTTGACAATCACATTCCGACCCAATTTGCCTTCATCGCAAACCAACAAATCAACTTCTTGACCTTCCAAACTTAAATCTGTACAAGGAAGAAGAACTTTTTTAATTTTCATGCTTCCAAATAGCCTGTCGGTTTCAAAGTCATAGAGTAAGGTGAACAAATACCGATCGCCAATTTCTAGACGGGTGCGTTGTTCGGCAAATGGCACGAATAAATCTTTGTCTAGGCCCCAGTCTACAAATGCACCATATGGGTTAACTTCAACAACATCGAGATATACGCAATCGCCAAGAAGGATGTAAGGTTTTTCGGTCACGCAAACCAGGCGCTCAGCGGAGTCTTTCATCACAAAAACGGCTACTACACTGCCTTCCTCCATGTCTGGGGTAAGGTATTTATTAGGAAGTAATACTTCGTTTTCTTGAATATCGATTAGATAGGCTCCGGGGGGTGCAAAGCGCTTGATTGTGAGTTGATTAATTTTTCCGAGTTGCATAGGAGCTTAGACTTAATAAGATTCAGGATTTACCGGCTTTTTAAACAATTGAAAACGCCTTTTTTTCTTTACAGGTGGTAGGGCTGTTTGGTTTTCATTGGTCGGAAGCGTGGCTTTGTGCGTGCCGTTTTCTGGGTTTTGTTGATCCGAAGGATTCATCCAATCAGCGCGCATGCGGTTTTTTTCTACTTTGCCTGTTTTCTTATTCAAGGCATAGTAATAGCGTTCGCCGACCTCTTCAGGATTCGTAGCAACGACATCGACCTCTAGGTTCCAAAGCTCGCGGTCGTAGTCATAGACGTAAGCATCATAAGACATATCGGGAAAGTAATAGGAGGCAATTCCTTCTAAAGCAGGTGCTTCTGGGGAGAGGTGATCAAAAACAATACGCGCTCGCTTGGGTTCAAATTCTAAAGACATACTAGCCATATTGGCATATTCAAAAACAATTCTTTTTTTGATGGCTTTTGGGTCTTTGAAAACAGGGCTGCCGAATTTGGCGTTTTGTCCCGAAAAACTCAGTACATCTAAGATTTTAAAATTGCTCATGGTGGTTCCACCATCGTAGCCAAATAGCAGGTATTGAGTTTTTCCTTGAAAAGAAAAATCGATGATTTTAAAGTACACCGCACCATACCAATTTTTGTAATCTATGACATTTTCTGGTTTGGAGCTGTAAGGGTCGAGCACATCGTTTAGTTCTAGAATAGAAACCCGCTCTCTGCCTTCTTCTCGGCGCAAAATGAACCCTCCGTAAGTATAGGAAAGATCTGAAAATTCGACATTCCAGGTAAGTAAGCGAACAGTTTGGTCCGCACTCTTGAGATCCGCTATTCGAAGTGCTTGTAAAGGCGAATCGAAGAAATCTTTGCTCCTAACGAGCTCGGACATGGCTTTTTTGAAAGCCAAATGAATTTGGAGGGTTTGGTTATCGTCGGTACTTGCGCGAAGTGCTGCTAGTAACTTGCTCGCCTCTTGTTCTTTTTGAGCAAGCCCCTGCGACCATGCAAAAGACACAAAAAGCGACGAAGTGGAAAGGATTAAAGCAATAAGAAGCTTCATAAATATTTTAACGACAAAACTGCAGTTTGGTTACGTATTCACAAGCTTTTCAACGCTAAAATTGTAGCGGAAGGGTCCGTAGAACCAAAAACAAAGCTACCTGCAACTAGAGCATCTGCGCCAGCAGCAGCCAAAAGAGCTCCAGTTTCTAAATTAACGCCGCCATCTACCTCGATTAAGAATGTTGAATTTGTTTGGCTACGCAATTTTTTTAGGCGTGCGACCTTATCGGACGCAGCGGGGATATATTTTTGACCTCCAAAACCAGGATTCACACTCATAATGAGCACCAAATCTAGCATTGGAGCAAGCTCTGAAAGCACTTCAATTGGTGTGTGTGGATTGAGCGCAACGCCTGCTTTCATTCCTAATTCTTGGATGCGACTAATGGTGCGATGCAAGTGTGGACAAGCCTCGTAATGAACCGTAAGGAGATCTGCACCGGCCTTTTTAAAGTCTTCGAGATAGGCATCAGGGTTGGCGATCATGAGGTGCACGTCTAGTGTTTTGTCGGTGTGTTTGCGGATGGCTTGCAAAACAGGGAATCCGAAAGAGATGTTGGGTACAAAAACACCGTCCATGACATCGATGTGCAACCAATCGGCTACTGAGTTGTGCAACAAGAGGGTATCTCGTTGGATGTTGCCAAAATCACAGGATAGTACGGACGGAGAAACAAGCATGAGGATCTATTTTCAGTAAAATTAGCCATTATTTTTTGAACGAAATAAAGCGATAAGGTCTTGTTCTCTTCGGTAAAGGTCTAAATGGAAATAGAGTCGATTTCTATCTGAAGTAACAGTTTGATACGTAACAAAAATAGGAATAGCCTGAAGCAGAGGTATTTTTTGATGAAAACTCGAATCGATTAGGCTTTGTAAGGAATCAGGGGTCACTTCATTGGTTTTTTTTCCAATTTTATCGTGGGTTAGGAATAATTTCCCGAGTTCTATAGGGTCGTCTGCACGCATACAGCCATGCGAAAAACTCCGGAAGTTTTGTCCGAATAAAGACCTGCTTGGCGTATCGTGAACATATACTGAGAATTGATTGCTAAACTCAAATTTGATCAGTCCAAGACTATTCCAGGGCCCAGGGTCTTGCTCGATCGTGAAGGGAAATGAATTGCTCCTCATATTTTTCCAGTTGACAGTCTGCGGATCAATTTCCTTTTTTGCGGCACCATAAATGCGCATGTGTTCTTTTTCTA
>JALRJE010000013.1 GCA_023268965.1 Crocinitomicaceae bacterium | reverse complement strand
ATAGATGATTTAGAGGATGAAAATGGATGGGCTTTCTTAGGTGATTTAGGAAATTTAATCTTAAAAAAGAAAACTGATTTCGATCCACGTAACTACGGTTTTAGTAAATTATTACCCCTGATTAAGAGTATGCAACAGTTTGATATAGATGTAAGGGATAGTACTAATCCTAATGTTAAACATATTTATATTCGAAAGAAATAATCAACACAAAACACTATAAAACAGATTATTATATATTTTAAAATATTTTTCTCTAATTTTGAACAAATTATAAGAATGAAAAAGATTAACCTACTTTTCGTTTTTTTAATTTCACTGTTTACGTGGAGTCAAAAAAACACCGAACCTTCTATCAAAGAGATTGAAACCGCTATTGAGTTAAGAGAAAAATTTCCTGCCGTTTTCATCGTTCCAAATTTTGCCTTTGTACGCGAGTGGGCCGAAAGACACCAATTAGATTTTTCGAGTCTGTCTAATGCAGAGGTAATTGCCAATAGCACGCTTGTGGCAAGAATTGAGAAAGAAATTCACGAGATCAATAAAGAATATGGTTCTTGGGAGCAGCTCAAAAAAGTGAAGTTATTGCCACAAGAGTTTACAATTGAAGGAGGAGAACTAACGCCAACATTAAAGTTCAAGAGAAAGAAAATCCTTGAAAAATATCAAGCCCAATATCGAGAAATCTTTACTGTTTAAAGAAATTTAAGGAACAAAAAAAGCCGGCGAAAGCCGGCTTTTTTATTGCAAGAATGCGATCAATTAATGTTTCTCACCTGAGCAAGACTTTTGAGTCGTGCTAGAAGAAGAGCATGATTTTTGCTGACCATTAGCTGAGCAGCAGCTCGCGCTTTTCTTTTTCTTTTTACGCTTGTCGTCGTCTTTTTTAACGATTTGAGTTCCGTTAACAGCTGCATATGCTGTTGTTGCCAAAGAACCAACAAATGTGGTAAGGGCGATTGCTAAAAATACTTTTTTCATGACGTTTTTTTTATAAAGTTACAAATTAATTCAAAGTTCCAAGCTTTGTGAGCTTGGCTTTTACCTTTTGACCGAGTACAACATCAATTTTCGTGCCTAAAGGTAAAAATAAGTCGACCCTTGAGCCAAACTTGATAAAGCCAAATTCAGCACCTTGTTGAGCACGATCTCCAATTTGGGCATAATAACAAATCCTTCTTGCTAGGGCCCCAGCTATTTGGCGAAACAGCACTTCTGTACCGTTGGTATGCTTGACCACACAAGTACTGCGCTCGTTGTCTGTACTGCTCTTTGGGTGCCAAGCAACCAAGAAGAGTCCGGGATGGTATTTGGTATAACTAACCTCTCCATTGATCGGGTAGTAATTGGCATGAACATTCATCGGAGACATGAAAATAGAGACCTGAATGCGTTTGTCTTTAAAATATTCGGTTTCCTCTACTTCTTCTATCACCACGACCTTTCCATCGGCAGGACAAATGATGTCATCATGCGCAGCATTGCAAGTTCGATTTGGGATTCGGAAAAATTGAATGATGAGATACAGCAATACGAAAAAGCCAATTTCGAGAAATAAAAATAGCCCGAAAATAGTCGAGGCAAGAAAATAGTAGTTCAAGGCGCTCAAGCCGAGAAAAATAACTATGCTTCCAAGCATTATCGAACGTCCCTCGCGGTGAAAAGTCATCATTTCCAGTAAAGATATATTATAGACCAACAATAAAAAAATGGAATCGTAAAGAGTGCTGCGTCAAAACGATCGAGGACACCGCCATGACCCGGTAGTATTTTTCCGCTGTCTTTGATGTCCAGGCTTCTTTTAAATAATGATTCTAATAAGTCCCCTAAAATAGCACCAGGTGCAATAATAAGCGAGGAGATCATCCAGAAAATAACTTCGCCTTTATTGATATAAGTACCGATTAAAAAGCCGAAGAATAACGTAAAAATGATGCCACCCAACGTTCCTTCCCAAGTTTTCTTTGGTGATATACGTTCAAAGAGTTTACGTCTGCCAAATGCCCTTCCAGAAAAGTAAGCAAAGGTGTCGTTGGTCCAGATTAAGATGAACATTCCGAGTACCTTGGGTAAGGTAGAGGTATCTCTCACATGTAAATCAATACTGAGATAGAAAGGCCCAACGACATAGATAATACCGAATACCAAAACTGAAATATTGAGCAGCGGGTGAGCGTGTTTGGCCCAGAGTTCGTTAAGGATCAATGTGAAAAATAAAGGAAATATCAGACTTAGCGAAATCACAGAGAACCACTCTAGACTGATTCCGACGAGCAATACATAGATAAAAATGCCAATAAATATTCCGATTTCGCTCGAAACTTCTACTACCTGATGTGTTTTGAAAAAACGGTAAAATTCCCAAAGGCCAACTACCATGAAAACAGAAAATACAAGGGCAAAAGCATATGGATTCCAGAGCATAGAGCCGATTACAAGGGTGCCGAAAACAGCACCTGTAATCATGCGTTGCCCTAGGTTTCCAATCATGCGTCGGTTGTTGGTTCTTCGGTGTTGTTGGTTGGTTCAGGGGTGCTGATTTCTCCTGGAGTTTCAATTTCAGCCACAACTTCTGTTGAGACTTCTTCTATTGGGTCCCATTGGCGTTTGCCAAAGATAGCCTCTAAATCTTCTTTAAAAATGACTTCTGAGGTAAGGAGGCGATCGGCGAGTTGTGCAAGTTTTTCTTGATTTTGGCCGAGTAGTTCCAGTGCGCGCTGATATTGACTTTCAATGAGCTTACTAACCTCTTCATCGATCATTTTGGCGGTATCTTCAGAGTATGGTTTGGTGAAGGCATCGCGACCTTGAGAATCGTAGAAGGAGATATTTCCGACGCGATCATTTAAACCATAGATAGAGGTCATGGCATAAGCTTGTTTGGTAACGCGTTCTAAATCGGAAAGGGCTCCGGTTGAGATGCGGTTGAATGTAAGCTGCTCGGCTGCTCTGCCGCCAAGGGTCGCACACATGTCGTCGAGCAATTGTTCGGTGGTTGTGATGCTGCGCTCTTCTGGCAAGTACCAGGCAGCACCCAAAGATTGGCCTCTTGGAACAATCGTTACTTTAACCAATGGATTGGCATATTGTAAAAGCCAAGATACCGAAGCGTGACCTGCTTCGTGGTAAGCAATGGTCTTTTTTTCTTCGGGGGTAATGATTTTATTTTTCTTTTCTAGGCCACCGATAATACGGTCTACTGCGTCTAAGAAATCTTGTTTTTCAACTTGGGTTTTATTGTGACGAGCTGCAATTAAGGCTGCTTCGTTACAAAGGTTGGCAATGTCTGCACCAGAAAAACCAGGGGTTTGTTTGGCCAAGAAATCGACATCGATTTCTGTGGAGATTTTGATTGGCTTCAGGTGTACACCAAATATTTCTCTGCGCTCGTTGAGGTCGGGCATATCGACATAGATTTGACGGTCAAAACGGCCGGCGCGCATCAGAGCGCTGTCGAGTACATCGGCACGGTTGGTTGCAGCCAAGATAATCACACCAGAATTGGTGCCGAAACCATCCATTTCAGTAAGGAGCTGATTGAGTGTGTTTTCGCGTTCGTCATTGGTATTGAAGCCATTGTTTTTGCCACGGGCACGTCCGATTGCATCAATTTCATCGATGAAAATAATAGCAGGAGCTTTTTCTTTGGCCTGTCTGAATAAATCGCGAACCCTGGAGGCACCTACACCTACAAACATTTCAACGAAATCAGAACCAGAGAGCGAGAAAAAAGGCACTTTTGCTTCACCGGCAACCGCCTTGGCTAATAAGGTTTTACCTGTTCCAGGGGGGCCAACGAGTAGTGCTCCTTTTGGAATTTTGGCGCCAAGTTCCGTGTATTTTTTTGGATTTTTGAGAAATTCTACAATCTCAACAATTTCTTCTTTGGCACCTTCTAGACCAGCAACATCTTTAAATGTAATGTTGGTACTTTTTCCTTTTTCATAGACTTGGGCGCGGGACTTTCCGATATTGAAAATTTGACTACCGCCGCCACCGCCGCCGCCGCCAGACATTCGGCGCATCACAAACATCCAAATCAAGACAATGATACCGAAGGGCAATAGATAACCCAAAATTTGTGCAATCCAATTGGTTTCGATAATATTCTCGTAGTCATTGTAACCGCGGTCGTCTAATGCTTTTTCAAAGTTCGCATGGTTTCCTATATTTTCGAGTTCAAAGACCATTTTGGAAGGTTGCGCATTTTTGTTTGCAAGCAGTTTGCGCATTTTCGGAAAATCGAGGTCTTTGCGGTTGTTAATGTAGGCTTTTGCATTACTGCGCAATTGAAAGCGCGCCGAGCTCTGATTGATGATTTTTACTTGTTTGACTCCTTTAGCCTCGACGAGATCGAGCAGGGTTTCTTTGTACTTAATAACGGTACTCGCTTCACTGTTCACATAGAGGTGAGTGCTCACGAGGACAATGACAAATGCAATGTAAATCCAGTATACCGAGAGCGGATTTTTTCTTTTTTCTTCTGACATGAGGACGGAGATTAAAGGTTGGGGAGATCAGTACGGGTGGCATCGGCCCAAAGGTCTTCGATGTCGTAGAATGAGCGAGCGTCTTTGTAAAAGATATGACAAACAACATCAATATAATCGAGCAAAATCCATTCTGAATTGGATTTTCCTTCTGTATGCCAGGGTTTTTCTTGGAGCTCTTTGCGGGTATTGCGCTGAACAGAATTGGCAAGGCCATCTACTTGGGTACTAGATTCACCGCTGCAGATCACGAAGAAGTCACAAACTGCGCTATCTAGCGAACGCAGGTCTAAAATGGTAATGTCTTGCGCTTTATTATTTTGCATCCCTTCAACAATTGCGTTTACGAGTAATTCAGAAGGGTCTAATTTTTTCTTTTTTGCCATCGAGTTGTTTCTAATACAAAACTAACTGATAAATTTGAATCCTCTTGACTTTCATGATGACCAAATTCGGTTCTGTACTTATCCAATTAATTTCTGTTGATTCTACCAACAATTATATTGCCAATTTGATTCAACAAGGAAGTTGTACAGATGGTTCGGTAATAATGGCAGATTATCAAACAAATGGGCGGGGGCAACATGGCAATTCATGGCAGTCTGTCAGTTCCGAAAATCTGATGTTTAGTATTGCTTTTCAGCCCAGTTACCCGCTTGAAGAACAAATTAGGCTCTCTTGGTATAGTGCATTAATGTGGCAACATTGTTTATTTCGTTTTGGAATGAAGGCTCAAATTAAATGGCCCAATGATCTCTACGTTAACGATTTAAAAATTGGTGGCATACTCATCGAACAACAAATCAAAGGAGCTCAACTCGAATGGGCAATACTCGGTAGCGGGGTCAATGTCAATCATCAGCCAGACTTAGCCAACACCACTAGTATTTTTGAGCAAATTGGCCAGCCATTCAAGCCAATCACTGTGCTTTTGGAGTTTTTAGATCTAATGAACGGGCAACAAGCCTTACTTGTTGGAGATTTTCAGGCATTAAAAAACAAGTTTGAAGCCGAGTTGTGGCGCAAAGATCAAATGCAGCTTTTCCAGAGAAATGACGGCGTCGTTTTTGAAGGCCTAATCAAGGGGGTGAGCCCGTCTGGAGCACTTTGTGTAGAAACTTCAGGATCGCTCCAAACATATAACAACAAGGAGGTTTCTTACCTATTCTGAGCGAAATGTTGCCCGAGATTTTCAGCCATTTCGCCAAGCAATTTCTGTAAAGGTTTTTCAATGAGCACTTGAAGCATCATGTTGAGTTCTGCCTGGATTTCGATATAGCCAGTTGTTTGCTTCTCGGTTTGCTCGAGATGAACAAATAAATCAAAGGCAAATGGATTGCTTGGCAGGCCCCTAAAATGTAGCATGTGGTTTAGGGAAGCTTGTTTTTCTAATGCTAGGTGAACTTGACCTGCAGCTTTAAAGCTAAATTGGGTTGTGGTGTATTGAAAATCTGAGGCTTTTTCTTTGGGTAGTAAGAGACCGTAGTTTTTGGGTTCTGATAAGAATTCCAGCACATGATCAGTGCTTTGCTCGATCGCAAATTGTTGACTTTTTAAGGTACGCATTTGTTTTTCTCCGGCCTTTATTGCATCCAGGTACTTGGGTTATGGCGCCATGCACTGAGGGTTTCAACATCCAATTCACTGATATAATTTGTTTTGGTTGCTACTTCAATTAACGTGCTGTAGTCAGTTAGACAAACATATGGGCATTTGGCTGCTGTAAATTGTTCTTCTGAGAGGGAAAAACCATATGTGAAAGTAGCGATGAGTCCTTTGACGTCTAAACCACCTGCACGAAGCGCTTCGACAGCCTTTAGGCTGCTCCCACCCGTTGAGATGAGGTCTTCGATGACCACAACGCGTTGCCCTTCTTGATAGGCTCCTTCGATGAGGTTCTCCATGCCGTGCCCTTTGGCTGCACTACGAACATAAATAAAGGGCAAACCTAATTCTTGAGCAATTAGGGCGCCTTGAGCGATTCCGCCTGTTGCCACTCCAGCAATTACATCGGGCTTACCAAAATTGTCGAGAATGGTTTGGGCATAGCCTTGACGGATGTGCGTACGCACTTCTGGAAAACTTAGCGTGATGCGGTTATCGCAATAAATCGGGGACTTCCAACCCGAGGCCCATGTAAAGGGTTTGTCGGGCTGTAGACGCACAGCTTTTGTTTTGAGCAGCAATTCCGCTACCTTTAGACTCAAATCTTTGTTCACATTCATGGCGCAAAAATACAAAGTTTTCCTCGAAAACAATTATGTCCTCTTTACAGATCAAGATCATCAACTGCCTCATTGGGTTGGTTTGCCCCCTAAATCCTATAAATTGCTTTCTAAGGCCTTAGAAAGTGAATCGTGTGTTCAAGTTATAGCGCATGATCCTAAAGTAGCGATGCAACATTTCTTTGCAGCTTTCAAACAGGTCCGTACTGCTGGGGCTCTCGTTCAAAAAAGAAATGAAGATGCCTATTTATGGATGCATCGTTTTGGCCACCTGGACCTCCCAAAAGGAAAGATAGAAAAGGGCGAGACAGCATTGGCCGCTGCGATCAGAGAGGTAAAAGAAGAAACTGGCTTAAGTGGTCTGTTGACTTTCGAAGGCATTCTTGGCCAGACCTATCATGTTTACGAAATGAAAGGTAAATCGTACTGGAAAGAAAATCATTGGTTTGCGTTTCAATATGAAGGTCAAGATTCTGTAGTACCACAAACTGAAGAAGGTATTGAAGCGGTCTTTTGGTTGCAAAAAAAAGAATGGTACGCGCGCCTCAATGAAAGTTATGCTGGTTTAAAGGCGCTCCTGGAAGGTGCTTGCTAAAAATATGTTAATTTTAGCGCAAGACAAATCGCAATGTTTATCATTGCAAAAAGCTTATATTTTTTTGAATAGAAAACCAAAAGACGATGAAATACCTACAACTCTCATTATTCCTCATTTTAAGTGCAGCAATTTTTGCACAAACTCCAACTCAATCCAAAAAAGAGGTACAACCGCCACTCAAATTTGCGGTATTGGAAATCGAGCGTCAAAATATTCCTTACGGTTCTGAAGACCTATTTGTTTTTGAGTTCAAAAACACTTCCAAAAAAGCTGCGGTCATTACCAACGTTCAAACGAGTTGTGGCTGCACTGCCGCAGACCGACCAGAAACACCTATCAGAAAGGGTAAAAAAGGGGTTATTAAAGTACATTACGATACCAAAAGGGTAGGAGGGTTTACCAAAACGATTACCGTTTTTTCTAATGTCGGCGACCCGATTGTACTGACCATCAAAGGATCTGTTCTGAGCCCTTCAGATTCTCCTGTGATCAACTAGTTACCGCATTACGCGCACAGATATTTGCTATCTTTGCATCTTTAAGACAAAGTCATGGAGATTGCAAAAACATACGAACCGCAACTTGCGCAAGAAAAATGGTATCAATATTGGTTAGATAAGGGCTATTTTCATTCAACCCCTGATCACCGCGAGCCTTACACTATTGTCATTCCGCCACCCAATGTTACAGGCGTTTTGCACATGGGTCATATGCTCAATAATACCATTCAAGATGTGTTGGTTCGTCGTGCGCGCATGTTGGGCAAAAACGCATGCTGGGTGCCCGGCACCGATCACGCATCTATTGCTACCGAGGCCAAAGTGGTACAAAAACTGAAGGCTGACGGCATCTCTAAATCAGAACTTTCTCGCGACGAATTTTTAGCGCATGCTTTCGAGTGGAAAGACAAACATGGCGGTATCATTTTAGAACAACTCAAGCGTTTGGGTGCGTCTTGCGACTGGGAACGCACGCACTTTACCATGGACCCAGCCTATTCCGAGTCGGTGATCAATGTCTTTATCGATCTTTTTCAAAAAGGTAAAATTTATCGAGGTGTGCGCATGGTCAATTGGGATCCAGAGGCACTTACTGCGCTTTCCGACGAAGAAGTCAATTACAAAGAAGTCAATTCTAAGCTTTTTTATGTGCGTTATCAAGTACTCGGAACCGCAGATCATTGGCTTACCATTGCCACGACACGCCCCGAAACCATCCTTGGCGATACCGCTATTTGTGTACACCCCGAAGATGAGCGCTACAGCTCACTCATCGGAAAAAGTGTTTTGGTACCGCTGATCAATCGTGAAATTCCCGTAATTGCCGATGCCTACGTAGACAAAGATTTCGGAACAGGTTGTCTTAAAGTAACTCCAGCCCACGACCCGAATGACTACGAGTTGGGCCAAAAGCACAACTTGCCGAGCATTGATCTTTTCAACGACAACGGGACGCTCAATGTAAATGGTGCACACTATCAAGGCAAAGACCGCTTCGAGGTTCGTCGAGAAATCGAAAAAGAACTCCACGATAAGGGCTTTTTGGTCAAAACTGAGGACATCATCAATAAAGTAGGATTTTCAGAACGCACGAATGCAGTTATTGAGCCTAAATTATCCTTGCAATGGTTTGTCTCCATGAAAGAACTTGCTGCGCCGGCACTTGAAAACGTCATGAATGGCAATATTCAATTTCATCCTGATAAATTCAAAAACACCTACCGACACTGGATGGAGAACGTCAAAGATTGGTGTATTTCTCGTCAACTTTGGTGGGGGCACCGCATTCCGGCGTGGTACTACAGTGATCGACCAGCAGATTTCGTAGTGGCCAAAACGCAAGAAGAAGCGCTTGCGCTCGCGTCTAAAAAGGCGGGCAGGGCAGTGAGCGCCTCAGCACTTCGGCAAGACGAAGATGTGCTCGACACCTGGTTCTCAAGTTGGTTATGGCCCATTTCTGTTTTCAATGGCCTCACCGAACCCAACAACCCAGAAATCAACTATTACTACCCCACTAACGACCTTGTTACTGCCCCCGAAATCATGTTCTTTTGGGTGGCGCGCATGGCCATTGCAGGTTATGAATACATGGGGCAACAGCCTTTCAAAAATGTGTATTATACTGGAATTGTTCGAGACAAACTTGGCCGTAAAATGTCGAAGTCTTTAGGTAACTCTCCCGATCCAATAGATCTCATTAATCAGTACGGTGCCGACGGTGTGCGGGTTGGCGTCCTCATATCCTCTCCAGCAGGCAATGACCTTCCATTTGACAGCTCACAATGTGAGCAAGGCCGCAACTTTACCAACAAAATTTGGAATGCTTATCGCCTAGTTTCTTCTTGGGAGGTATTAGAAATGGAGCAACCTATTTCTAGTCGAGTAGCCATCAATTGGTTTGAAAACCGCTTTGCGCACGTTTTAAAAGAGATCAACGAAAACTTCGATAAGTTTCGAATTTCTGACGCTTTAATGGCGACCTACAAGCTTGTTTGGGACGACTTCTGCTCTTGGTATTTAGAAATGATCAAACCAGCTTATCAACAACCAATAGATCGTCAAACGCTCGAACAAACGCTCGATTTTTTTGAACGCCTGCTCAAAATCATGCATCCGTTTACTCCTTTTGTGACTGAAGAGCTATATCATGCCCTGCGCGAGCGTCCAATTGGCGATGACATCGTTATTGCGCAATGGCCAATTGCTCAGCAAGTAGACACTCTGCCGCTTCAACAATTTGCCTTCAATGAAAAAGTGATTACGCAAATTCGAAACATTCGTAAACACAACAATATTGCGACCAAAGTCAAACTCGAGCTCTATATCAAAGCCGATCAATCCCGCGCTCAAGATGCCGATAGCATTCTTGTAAAAATGGGTAATTTGTCGACGCTACAATACGTCCAGGATAAAATTACACAGTCCAATAGTTTTATTGTTGATGGCATCGAATTTTTTGTTCCGTTTGGAGCGCAGATAGATCTTGAAGCAGAAAAAAAGAAGCTAGAAGATGAACTGCACTACACCCAGGGCTTTTTAAAAAGTGTTCAGGCTAAGTTGCAAAACCAAAAATTCATGGCTGGTGCGCCAGAAATGGTGGTGTCTAATGAGCGCAAGAAGGAGGCAGACGCTTTGGCAAAGATGGCCATTCTCAAGGAGAAGTTAGCGGGTCTTTAACTAGAAAATGGCAGCGTTTAGATAAAACGAAAATCGACGCGTCTATTGAATTGCTTTCCTTCTTCGGTCGCATTGTCTTTAACGGGATATTTCTCTCCTTTGAATTGAACAACTATTCGGTCTCTGGCTAGTCCGTGTTGTTCAAAAAATGCAATCAGCGCAAGGCACCTTTTTTCTGAAAGCGTTATGTTGTATGCTTCAGAGCCATCTGCATCTGTATGGCCGGTAATTTCAATGCGCAAGTCTGAATGACTTTTCACCATTCGAATTAATTCTTTTAAGTAGCCTTCATGCGCTGCGCGAATAGTTGCTTGGTCGTAGTCGAAGTAAATGGGTTCAAACGTAAAATTTAACAACTCCTGCTTTCGAATTTGAGGTGCGGAGACACCATCTCTTAATTCTTGCTGAAATCGGAGCAACCAGTCTTTTGGTAGGTAGGGGATTTTACTTACTGAAATTTCACCTTTGCTTTGGTAGGCAATAAAGCGGAAATCTTGCTGATCAGTACCCCCCTCTAAGTAGCCATTTTCAGGATTGTATTTGAGGGTGTAAACATAAGGGGTGAGAGAAAATTCTGGTAAGTAAGACCACAGTGCTTTCATTGTAACGAGTTGAATGTCATTGCCTTCAAACTTGCCTACAACCGGATAAACACTGGCGCCCTCTTTGTTTTCAATTCTTATTTTTCCATCTATTTTACCATTTGTAAAATAGAGATCTAAATACACCGGAATAAGTAGCGTTTCATTTTTGGGAGAAAATAACATGCCTTGCCAAAAGCCTGTCTTTTTTTGAGACCAAGCGATGGAGTGAGTGCAGAGTATAATAGCCAAAACGATGCG
The DNA here is from genome assembly GCA_023268965.1 of Crocinitomicaceae bacterium. Classification (GTDB taxonomy): domain Bacteria; phylum Bacteroidota; class Bacteroidia; order Flavobacteriales_D; family Crocinitomicaceae; genus UBA952. Next base: position 4,096 of record JALRJE010000013.1, on the reverse strand, counting down.
CATGATTTAGTTATTCGTAATTTCAGAAAAATGGTTCCATCTCGAACTATATTTGCTTGCTTTTGTTACAAAGAAAAACGTCTATGAAAACTATTTTATTGTCCTTAAGCTTTCTTCTCATGAGTCTCGTTCCTTCTGAAACAAATACCATTTATCAATTTCAAGTAAAAGATATCAATGGAAAAACCTTTGATTTCGCTTCGCTAAAAGGAAAAAAAGTAATGATCGTCAACACGGCGTCTAAATGCGGCCTAACTCCCCAATATGAGCAATTAGAGGCGCTCTATACGAAATACAAGAATAAGAATTTTGTAATTGTGGGTTTCCCAGCTAATGATTTCATGTCTCAAGAACCGGGTTCAGATAAAGAGATTGCGCAATTTTGTCAACTCAATTATGGGGTTAGTTTCCCGATGATGTCCAAAATTTCTGTTAAAGGCAAAGAGATGCATCCAGTTTATCAGTTTCTTACCCAAAAAGCTAAAAATGGAAAAGAGGACAGCAAAGTAGAATGGAACTTTCAAAAGTACTTAATCGATGAAAACGGCCAGCTTTCAAAAGTGATTTCACCGCGCATTTTACCAAACGACCCGAGTATTATTGCTTGGATTGAAAAATAGTTTAAATAGTTGAAATTTTGTTGATAAGTTAAGGCTTTACGTACCTTCAAAAGCACCTTTCACGAGGTGCTTTTTTTTATTTTTGTTTACGTAAAATTATACACTATCAACAAACTATAGCAACATGGCTGAAGACGAAAAGAGAGACAATTATTCGGCAGATAATATTCAGGTATTAGAAGGATTAGAAGCGGTAAGAAAGCGCCCCGCAATGTATATCGGCGATACAGGTATTAAGGGTCTTCATCACCTTGTATACGAAGTTGTGGATAACTCCATAGATGAAGCGCTTGCTGGTTATTGCAACCGTATCAACGTACTGATCAACGAAGACAATTCCATTACGGTTACAGACAACGGCCGGGGTATCCCAACCGCCATGCACACCAAAGAAAAGAAGTCAGCCTTAGAGGTCGTAATGACCGTCTTGCACGCAGGAGGAAAGTTCGACAAAGACACGTATAAGGTATCAGGTGGTTTGCACGGCGTGGGTGTTTCTTGTGTCAATGCGTTGTCTACCCATCTCAAAGCTACTGTACGAAGAGATGGTCAAATTTTCCAACAAGAATACAATATCGGAAAACCCATGTACGACGTAAAAGTTATCGGGGAGTCTTCTGAAACCGGAACAGAGGTTACTTTTACTCCTGATCCCACCATCTTTGAATTCACCGAATACAACTTTGATACGCTTGCCGCACGCATGCGTGAACTTGCCTTTCTCAATAAAGGAATCACCATAATGCTCACCGACAAGCGCCAACTAGATGAAAACGGCACACACCCTTGCACTACATATTTCTCAGAAGGTGGCCTCAGGGAATTCGCCTCTTACCTCGATCGCAATCGCGAGGCGCTTATTTCAGATGTCATCTATTTTGAAGGCGAGCGCGAAGGCATTCCGGTCGAAGTTGCACTCACCTACAATACTTCTTACACCGAGAACATCCAGGCTTACGTCAATAATATCAATACCCACGAAGGTGGTACCCATCTTTCTGGTTTTAGACGCGGCCTTACCAACACACTCAAAAAATACGCCACTGATTCAGGTATTCTTGCCAGAGAAAAAATTGAAATAGATGGCGATGACTTCCGCGAAGGACTCACAGCTGTACTCTCCGTAAAAGTACAAGAGCCACAATTCGAAGGTCAAACCAAAACCAAATTAGGCAACCGCGAGGTAACGGCTCCTGTAAGCCAAGCTGTATCCGAAATGCTTTCCGCATATTTAGAAGAACACCCTGCTGAGGCGAAAGTTATTGTCGAGAAAGTTATTCTCGCTGCGCGGGCGCGGCATGCTGCGCGCAAAGCAAGAGAAATGGTCCAGCGCAAGAACGTTCTTACTGGCTCAGGTTTGCCTGGAAAACTCGCTGACTGCTCTGAAAAAGACCCAGCGGCATGCGAGGTATACTTTGTAGAGGGAGATTCCGCAGGCGGAACAGCCAAGCAAGGCCGTGACCGCCATTTTCAGGCCATTATGCCGCTCAGAGGAAAAATCCTGAATGTCGAGAAAGCCATGCAACATAAAATCTTTGAGAACGAAGAAATCAAGAATATCTATACGGCTCTCGGTGTTCGCATTGGCACGGAAGAAGATTCTAAAGCGTTGAATCTCGAAAAACTCCGTTACCATAAAATCATTATTATGTGTGATGCCGATGTCGATGGCTCCCACATCGAGACACTCATTCTGACCTTTCTTTTCAGATACATGAAAGAACTCATCGAAAAAGGCTATGTCTACATTGCCACTCCACCGCTTTATCAAGTCAAAAAAGGCACCAAGTCAGAGTACGCCTGGAACGAAGACCAGCGCGATCGCCTGATCAATGATTTAAAAGGAGGTGGCAGCGAGTCTTCAGTCAATGTTCAACGCTATAAAGGTCTTGGTGAGATGGATGCTGATCAGCTCCGTGAAACCACGATGGACCCAGATCACCGAACACTGCGTCGCATCACTATTAAAGATGCAGCTCAGGCAGAGAAAATGTTTGAACTTCTTATGGGCAATGAAGTTGCCCCTCGTAAGGACTTTATTGCTTCTGCTGAAATTGATCGAGAAAGAATCGACGCTTAAGCAATACGAGTACGGCGAGGCGTTGCAAACTTCTTCGCGACATCCGTTAACTCATCCGAGACGGCTTTTCGCAAAGCCTCATCACTTTTAAGAAGTGCAGTGAGTGAAGAGATAGTTGCCTTCAATTGTTTCTGCTCTGTATCAAGCTCGATCTTGGACATCTTGGTTAAACGACGAAGAGGCATATCAAGAATATAGGTTGCCTGTTCATCATTAAGTTTGAAGGCTTTAATCAGAGAAGCTTTTGCTTCTGCTGCATCGTCGCTCCCACGAATCAATTTCACAACCTTATCGATATCAATAATTGCTTTCAGTAATCCGTCGACGAGATTGAGTCGCTCCTGCGCCTTCTCTTTTCGATAGGTAGAACGTCGCGTCACCACTTCAATGCGATGTGCGATAAATACTTCAAGGAGCTCTTTTAATCCAAGAGTCTTTGGCTTTCCTTCGACAAGTGCAACTGCGTTGATGGAGAAAGCATCCTCTAAAGGCGAGAGTCGGTAGAGGTTCTCTAGAACAGCTTCAGGTTCAAATCCATTCTTCAACTCAATGATGACGCGAGTTCCACTCTGGCCATCGGTGAGGTCAACGATGTCAGAAATTCCTTGAATTTTTTTACCTTTAACTAAATCAGAGATCTTTTCGACGACTTTTTCTGGGCCAATTCCGTAGGGAAGTTCGGTGATGGTGATGCCTTGTTTACGAGTAGTTACTTTTCCAGTTTCTACAGTTGCCCGAACCTTAAATGCGCCTTTGCCAGTTTCGTAAGCTTCTAATACTCCTTCTTTGCCGATTAGCTCACCGCCAGTTGGAAAGTCTGGACCAGGAACGAATTTCATCAGTTGTTTGAGCGTTGCTTTAGGGTTGTCGATCAGATGTTTAGTGGCTTCTATGACTTCGCCTAAATTATGTGGCGCCATATTTGTTGCCATACCAACTGCAATACCTGTTGTGCCATTAACTAAAAGATTAGGAAATGCAGCAGGAAGAACTAACGGTTCAAGAATTTGACCATCGTAATTTGCACCGAAATCAACAGTGTCTTCATCTGCTTCATCCACCATCAACATGGCAGCGTTTGCGAGACGAGCTTCGGTGTAACGCATCGCAGCAGGGCCAGCATCAAGTGAACCGAAGTTTCCATGGCCATCAATAAGTGGCAGACGCATCGAGAAATCTTGTGACATACGAACGAGCGCGTCATAAATTGCTCCGTCACCGTGCGGGTGCAACTTACCCATTACTTCTCCGACAACACGTGCGCTCTTGACGTGGCCCTTCTCAGGGCGAAGTCCCATATCTGCCATCTGGTGCAAAATTCTTCGGTGAACAGGTTTCAAACCATCGCGCGCATCAGGAAGTGCGCGTGAGTAAATTACTGAATAGGCGTATTCAA
>JALRJE010000083.1 GCA_023268965.1 Crocinitomicaceae bacterium | reverse complement strand
ACCAGTGCCGATGGTAAAAGGAGAGGTAAGTGTTACACCAGAACCTGTTGCACTTACCGTATAGTTACCTGGGCATAGATTAAAAATGGCATTGCCTCCATTTTGAAGAAGCGTGCCGTTCATATACCATAGAACAGACGTAAAATTCATCGTGTTTGAGGAGTCAATGAGGGCATAACCATCACAAACTGACGGCCCGCTGCAATCTTGGGTAACAACATTGACAACAAATTGCGCACTCGCATGTTTGGATTGTATTAAACTTAGTGCGAGGAAAAGAATGGGTAAAAAGTGTTTCATAAACAAAGTTAAATTTTGTTTAAGACGTCAAATTCATCAGAAAGTTGCTTGTCGTAGCCAAAATGGAATGCGTAATTTTGACTTATGAAAAAAATACTCCTACTCAGCCTAATGCTTTCGAACCTGTTTAGTGCATTCGCGCAAACAAATAAAGAACCCAAAATCATTGTGGGCGTCGTTGTAGATCAAATGTGCTATGAGTACCTCTATCGCTTTGCGCATCTTTATACATCGGGTGGTTTTAATAAGTTGTTGACCAAGGGTACGAATTGTCGCAATACCCAATACAATTATGTACCCACTTACACCGCTCCCGGGCACGCCTCCATTTACACCGGAACAACACCTTCTAATCATGGCATTGTCAGTAACGACTGGTATAACCGCGACCTACAAAAATCGGTGACCAGCGTCTCAGATGAGCGCTACCAAACAGTTGGCAGTGCAAGTGGTGGGCAAGCAGCCCCAATGAATCTTCTGACTTATACCATTACAGACCAGCTCAAATTGGCATCGCCAAAATCAAAAGTCATTTCACTCTCTATTAAAGACCGCAGCGCTATTTTACCCGGAGGGCATCTTTCTGACGGCAGTTATTGGTTCGATTACAAATCAGGTGATTTTGTGACAAGTACTTTTTACAAAGATGCCTTACCTAGTTGGGTAGCGCGTTTTAATGCCAAATTTGATCCAGCTAAAGATTTGCGCACGTGGCGCTTGTTATTGCCAGAAAGTACTTATTTAATGACCGATGCGAGCCCTTATGAGGTGGTCCTGACGGGTAAAGCAACAGCTACGTTTCCTTATGATTTTCCAGCTATGATTGCTGCTGGGGCTCAGGCAACATCATTGTTTACCATTTCCCCTCAAGCTAACGAAGTGCTCACAGATTTTGCTATTCAGGCGCTAGAACAAGAAGATTTAGGCCAAGATCAATTTACAGACTTCTTGTGTGTTTCATACTCTACACCTGATATAGCAGGCCATGCATTCGGCCCTTTTTCTAGGGAGCTCGAGGATATGTATGCCCGCCTAGACCGCGATTTACAACGTTTATTTTCGAGTTTAGAGACCCGTTACGGAAAAGAAGGTTTTATTCTCTTTTTAACTGCAGACCACGCGGTGGTTCCAGTTCCAGAAATGTTAGTCAAGATGAAAATGCCGGGTGGTTATTTCTTTATGCATGACCGCTTGCAAGTGCTCCGGGACGATTTCATTATGAAATATAATGCAGACCTTCTTGAGCATGAAATCAATCAAAATATTTACCTCAATTTGAAAAAAATAGATTCGTTGCATCTCGATATCGATGAAGTTGCTGAATTTGCTGCTTCTGAGCTGCGCAAATGGCCTGAGGTGAAGACTGTTCTCACGCGCTCTCAATTGCGTTCGGGATCTGCAACCACAGACTACTGGGGTGAACTCCTGCGCAATGGCTATGACGCACAAAGAAGCGGAGAAGTTATATTCTTGTTGCAGCCTGGCTATTTAGCTAAAGACCTCGATGAACCGAAAGCACATCAAGGAACCTCACACGGTTCTGCCTTTAATTATGACACCCATGTGCCTTTGTTGTGGTATGGTAAAGGTATTCCACAGGGCCTTTCTTTGTATGAGCCTATTCAAATTACGGATATTTCAGCCACGCTTGTTCATTTATTGAACCTTCAGCGGCCTGGCTCTATGATCGGGAAACCTATTTTACCGCTTTTGCAACCCAAAAAATGACCAACGAAAGGCAATTTTTTATCGATCATTTGGGGCAAACAAATCCTTTCCCTTTTTTGATTGAAGTAGATCGCGCAGAGGGTGCATATATTTACGCTAAGAACGGTAAGCCTTACCTAGATATGATAGCGGGTGTTGCCGTTAATAATATTGGGCACCGGCATCCTAAAGTGCTGGCTGCGCTTACAGCCCAACTACAAAAACACTTGCATGTAATGGTCTACGGTGAGTTTATACAAGATGCACAGCAAGCATTGGTCCGCGAACTCCTATCTGTTTTGCCCGCCACCTTAGATGGTGTTTATGTGGTGAATTCGGGCACAGAAGCTATTGAAGCAGCCCTTAAGTTGGCCAAACGCGTTACCGGACGGACAGAACTCATAGCATTCAAAGGGAGCTATCATGGTAGCACCCACGGAGCCATGAGTGTTTCTGCCAATGAAATCAAGAAAATTGCATTTAGGCCGCTGTTACCAGATGTTCGCTTTTTATCGCACAACGAAATAGCAGAACTGGCTCAGATCACGGCCCGAACAGCAGGGGTGATTATCGAGACCGTTCAGGGCGATGCCGGTGTGCGGCGGCCTTCAGCAGCCTTTTTACAGGCGCTGCGCGCGCGCTGTACAGAAGTTGGCGCCTTGCTCATACTCGATGAAATTCAGTGTGGTATGGGCCGCACAGGAAGCATGTTTGCATTTGAACAGTTTGGTATTATACCAGACATACTCACGCTCGGAAAGGCGCTTGGTGGAGGCATGCCCATTGGTGCACTCGTAGCTCCACAGCAGCACTTGAACCAATTTACGCATGCGCCCATGCTCGGGCACATTACCACCTTTGGGGGGCACCCAATGGTATGTGCCGCTGCTGCTGCAACCATAGAGGTGTTGCGCACCGAAATCAACTGGGTGCAATTAGAGGAGCGCGCTGCTGCTTTTGCTGCTCAAATTGCAGCACATCCGGCGGTAAGAGAGCACAGAAGAGTTGGTGCTATGTTTGCATTTGATCTTGCAAGTACTGCAGAGGTTGAAAAGGTAGTGAACTATTGTTTAGAACAAGGGTTAATTACCTTTTGGTTCTTGTCTCATCCGCACAGTTTTAGACTCTCTCCTCCGCTTAACTTGGAACAAAAAGATTGGGATTTTGCATCCCAAGTAATTATTTCTGCTTTGGAGCGTCTATCGCATTAATTATTGTTAAGCAAACACTTATCTTTGTACCCTAATTCAAGCAATGAAAGTTACGGATCACCTATCAGCCGCTGAAAACACACTATTTTCTTTTGAAATTTTACCTCCACTAAAGGGCAAGAGTATTGCTTCAATTTACGATGGAATTGATCCGCTTATGGAGTTCAAACCGAAGTTCATTAATGTGACGTATCACCGAGAAGAATTTGTCTATATTGAGCGCGAACACGGCCTTTTAGAAAAAAAGGCGGTGCGTAAACGCCCCGGAACAGTAGGTATTTGTGCGGCAATTATGCATAAATACGACGTAGATGCCATTCCTCACCTCATATGTGGCGGATTCAGTAAAGAGGAAACTGAAAACGCCCTCATTGACCTCCATTTTTTAGGTATTGACAACGTACTCGCCCTACGCGGTGACGCCGTTAAGTCAGAAGCGACTTTTAGACCGCATCCTGAAGGTCACGCCTATGCTGTAGAGCTTATCGAGCAAGTCCATCAAATGAATACAGGCGAGTATTTTACTGAAGGGCAGGGCCAAGACCCAACGCATTTCTGTATTGGTGCGGCAGCCTACCCAGAAAAACATTTTGAGGCCATGAACCTAGAAACTGACCTTCACTACCTCAAAGCAAAGGTCGATGCCGGTGCAACTTACTTGGTTACGCAAATGTTTTTTGATAATCAAAAATATTTTGATTTTGTGGCAGCTTGCAGAGCAGCGGGTATCACTGTCCCAATCATACCGGGCCTCAAGCCGATCAAAACACTAGCTCACATCAGTTTTCTTCCAAAGTTTTTTCATATCGACTACCCAATCGCCCTATCCAAAGAGCTATTAAAATGTAAAAGCAATGCTCAGGTAGAAGCGCTCGGAATCGAATGGGGAATTGCTCAGTCCAAAGAACTCAAAGCAGCAGGCGCCCCTTGTATTCATTATTACACAATGTCTAATTCTACCTCAGTGAAGCAAATTGCTTCTGAAGTTTTTTAACTTAGCGCATGAAGTATTTGTTTTTTATTAGTTTGGCTATTCTTTCAAATGTAGGCCATGCACAAGGAATCAAGCTCAACAACGCGCTTGTCATTACGCAATTTGATAAAGAAGAAGACCGCTACGCCATGCAGGCCCTTATGACAGATATCCTCAAAGGATATCAAATCAAAGCACTTCCCTTAATGAACGTTTTGAAACAAGGTGAAGACCCACAGCATTTATTGAACGACTCCATTCAGCAAATTTTGCTTCAAAAAGGCTTTGATACCTACTTAGTAGTGAATGTTCGCGGTTATGACCGAAATTTTAAAGCCAGCGAAGACACCCAAACTTTGGCTGAATTACTCGAAACAACAAGCATCTATCAGATTTATAGAGAGGAGGCAACTTCAGTTTCTTTTGAGTTTTCTATCTATCGAGGCGGACAGCTAATTTCTCGACAAGTTTTGCGTTGCGGCAACGTCTCAGATCGTGATTCTGTGCTCAAAAGACTCCGAAAAAAACTACCTAAAAAAGTGATACCTATTTGGATTTCATAAGCGACTGCTTAGTTGTCCATTCGGTATTGTTTTTCCATATCTCTGTCTTCGGGGGTGCTGTATACACCGCACTTGGTTGGTGCTTCAAATAATTTAATGACTTTAAACTGCGCTTGGACAGGCCAATAAGTGGAGCTGAACCAATGAATATTCGCATTAAAGCCTTGCCAAGGGGTGAGTGTTACAATGGGTAAGGAAACCCCAGGTATGAGAATCCAGGCTTTGTTTAAACGAATACCAATGCCAATTTGGTAATTGAATTGTAGCATACCTGCAGCTAAATTCGGTTGGTATAACTGCGCAACAGGATGGGCTGCAAGGAAATTTTGGTAGCCAAGGGTGTCTGCACGAACTTGTAAGTCGTAATTGAGACCTAAACTTTGGTCTAGAAAATGCTTGCGCACTTTGACCACCACTTTTTTACCAAAATAGATAAGCGAGTGTGCTCTAATACTGCCGTAGAGATAGCCCGTGCGCATTTGGCCTTCTCCTGTGGTTATACTATAATTGCTACTGTTGGCGTCTTGGATTTCTAGAAGCGTTGTTTCTAGACCATTGATTTGGCGGTAGCCAATTCCCCAATCAAAATAGTCCATCACTCTGCTCTTGCCGAGTGCTTTAATGGGTGTTCCTTTCCATTTCGGAAAATGTGCTAGACCAAATTCAGCATAAAAGCCGAGTTTTGCCTCCGGAGTAACGGAATAATTTCCGCGGTCTACTTGGTTTACGATTAAATCTCCTTGGAGAGGCTGATTCACAAACGAATAAGTAGGTCCCAAAGAAAATTGGTAACCGTGGTTCCTGACTTGTAGGTAGTCATTTCCTTGTTTCTTTGATTTTTCAAAGCCCCCTTGGGCCCACATAATTGGGGTGCTACATAATAAAAGCAGGAGTATTCTCATGTTTGGAAATTAAATAAACGACATTGATCTAGGATAGCCTCCATAATCTCTGGACTGTCCCAGTGGGTTTCAATAGTAGGTTGTGCCATGATTTCGTCCATAATGACGCTTTGTTTTTTACCTTGTTCGTAAGCAATCGAATAAGGAATGTTACTAAATGTAACTTGACTATATAACGGCAACCATTTATTTGGATACAATTTGCTGAATTTTGCTTCGATTTTCTTACGCAACAAGAAAGACGGGTCAGCGACGAGGTCGCGCATTTCGATGTAGTTGTCAAGGGAAAGATCTTGTAATGCGTCGCCATTTGGTTTGCGAAGGGGGCTGTATTCTGCCCAAATGGTATCCCAATCGTGGTTGTGCTTGATCATTAAGTCATTGAGTATGCGGCAGTCTTCAAAACCAGCATTCATGCCTTGGCCATAAAATGGAACGGTTGCGTGCGCGGCATCGCCCATTAAACCTACTTTACCTGAGGCCCAAGGGTAACAACGAACAATGGCAAGATTGGAAAGTGGGTGGTCTTCCCATTTGTCAGCGATATTGGGCATCATGTCGTGGAAGTCAGGGAAAATAGTCCTGAAAAAACGATCGACGTCGGCTTTACTTTGAAGTTTGTCAAAAGCAAACTCGTGGTTTTCGTGTGGCATGAAAAGCGTGCAAGTAAAAGAGCCGTCTTCATTGGCCAAGGCAATCATCATGAAGCGGCCACGAGGCCAAATGTGCAGCGCGTTTTTATCCATAGGGTAGCTGCCGTCCGGTAAAGCGGGAAGCAGGATTTCTCGGTAGCCATCGGCTATGTAATGTTGACTGTACTGAAAACGATCGAGTTTTTGCATAGAGTTATAGCGCACCGCACTAAAAGCACCATCGGCCGCAAAAATAACATCTGCTTTCGCCTCAAAGGTTTCGCCACTTTGTGTGTTGCGCAAGTAGGCGACAGCATTTTTTAAATCTACTCTTAGGCATTCGGTTTGGTAATGGATGGTGGCTTTGCCATGCGTTTCGGCGATATCCATCATTTTGGCATTCACACTTCCTCTCGAGACTGAGTAGATGGCCTGACCATCCTCTCCATATTGTTGATAGGTGAGTTTGCCACTGAGGTCGTGCATCATGCGACCGTGCATCGGAATGGCAATTTTGCGAATTTCATCGCCCACACCTACCGCATCTAGGGCGGTCCAACCACGCACAGAGAGCGATAAATTAATTGACTTTCCTGCACTAATTTCGGCTTTACGAATGTCGGTTCGGCGTTCAAAGATGGTAACTTTGTAACCAGCTTTAGCCAAATAAACGGCCCAAAGTGATCCAACTAATCCTGCGCCAATAATGATGGCCTCTCTATTTTTTGTCATATTTGCTTATTGCATTTTATGCTACAGTATCTAACAAAGGTAAGCACTAAGGGTTTTCAAAAAACGCTTAAAAGTCCTTTTTTAAAAACTGAATATTTCTTTTTAGACCGGTATACTTCGTTCTCTTCACCGCACTCTTGCCAAAGAGCATTTGAAAGGATTCAGCAGTCATGGATTCCCATTCTGAGGACGTTAAATTTAAAAATTCTGGATGCGGCTCCAACGCTTGCTCTTTTTGAACCTTTGAGAATCGGTTCCATGGGCATACATCTTGACAAATATCGCAGCCAAAAGCCCAATTTTCCATTTTACCTTTAAATGCAGAGGGCAGATCGGCATCTTTGAGTTCTATAGTAAGATAAGATATACACTTCGAAGCATCGATTACATATGGTGTTGCCAAGGCATCAGTAGGGCAGGCGTCTATACAACGCGTACAAGACCCACAATAATCTTTGATAGGGCCGTCAGGGCTTATTTCAAGGTCCACAAATAACTCTGCAACAAAGAAAAAACTTCCGTTTTTTGGATGGATCAGGTTGGTGCTCTTACCAATCCAGCCAAGACCGGCTTTTTTGGCCCATGCCTTATCCATGACCGGTGCTGAATCGACAAACGCCCTTCCTTGTATATCTCCAATTTGTTGGCGAAGTGTGTGCAGTAATTCCTTTAATTTGTCTTTGATGACGTGGTGGTAGTCCTGGCCGTAAGCATATTTGGCAATCTGAGGTGCACTGGGGTCTTGTTGCGTTTTTTCAGGGAAATAATTGAGCAACAATGAAATGATGGTTTTCGTTCCTGGCTCGAGCAAGCGCGGATCCAAGCGCTTATCGAAATGATTGGCCATGTATGCCATTTGACCATGGTAATTTTGCTGAAGCCAATGCTCGAGCCGAGGAGCTTCTTCTTCGAGAAAGCCAGCCTTTGAAAAGCCTATGTGGAAAAATCCGAGCGACTTTGCTGCGTTCGTGATCAGTGCTTTGTAGGCGTCGTGTTTCATGTCAGAATAAACCACCTTGGGCCCAACCGAGGTCTTTACCGAGGTGCTTGTAGCTTTTTTCGGTGGCTTTTCGCCCACGTGGTGTACGCATTAAAAAACCTTCTTGGATTAGAAAGGGCTCATATACCTCCTCCAAAGTACCAGCGTTCTCGCCGATAGCAGTTGCAATGGTGGTAAGCCCAACTGGCCCGCCATTGAATTTATCGATCAGTACTTTTAAGATGCGAATGTCCATTTCGTCGAGGCCATTGGCGTCTACATTGAGCGCTTTGAGCGCAATTTCGGTGATGTCGTCGTCGATATGACCCGAACCTTTGATTTGTGCAAAATCTCGAACGCGTCTGAGTAAAGCATTGGCAATACGCGGGGTGCCACGGCTGCGACTTGCAATTTTGTAGGCGGCGCTTTCCTCTATACCAATGTGGAGGAGAGAAGCCGAGCGTTCAACGATAGAGGTGAGGGTCTTGGAATCATAGTATTCAAGTCGGGCATTGATTCCAAAGCGGGCGCGCAAAGGAGAGGTGAGCAAACCAGAGCGTGTGGTAGCCCCGATGAGTGTAAATGGATTGAGGTTAATTTGAATACTGCGCGCATTGGCCCCGGAATCGAGCATGATATCGATCACGTAGTCTTCCATGGCCGAATAGAGATATTCTTCAATAACTGGACTCAAGCGATGTATTTCGTCAATAAATAGAACATCGCCTTCGGCCAAGTTCGTTAGTAGGCCAGCGAGGTCTCCAGCTTTGTCTAGGACGGGGCCTGAGGTGATTTTGAATCCGACGCCAAGTTCGTTGGCAATGATGTTGGCAAGTGTGGTTTTACCAAGGCCTGGAGGCCCGTGCAGTAAAACGTGGTCAAGGGGTTCTTTTCGCAACTGTGCCGCTTGGACAAAGACTTCTAAATTTTCTACCACTGCAGGTTGCCCGGCAAAATCTCGTAATGATTTTGGACGCAAGACCTTATCAAGTTCTTGTTCGTTAGGAACGTTGGCCTCTTCTCTGTAGTCGAATGAATCTTCCATTGCTTACAAAAATAACAATTTGAATGGGCTGAGTTAACGCCAAGTAGTAAGTAATTGGTGAAGGTCGGTGCATTGGAAGTGCGCAACAGCAAGTTTTGGATTTGGAAAGTGTGTTTTTTCTGGGATACAGCATACCTTCATTTGAGCGGCAAGCCCTGCAATGACGCCATTCAGTGAGTCTTCTATAACCAAACACCTTTGCGTTGGAACCGCTAAATGGGCCGCAACTTTGATATACACACCTGGATGCGGTTTTCCGTAGGTTTCGAATTCGGCCGAATACGCAAAATCAAAGTAGGATTCAATGTTGAGTGCGCGCAGAACTGTCGTGATCAGCCGTTGAGATGAAGAGGTTGCGAGGCCTATTTTTTTACCACTTTCTTTTAAAAATTGTAGGGTATCTAAAACACCTGGTAGTGGTTTTGGATCGAACTCAATGAGTGAAATCAGTTTATCAATAATTTGATTTTCTACATTTTTGAGGTCTGAAAGCTTCCAATTTTCTTGGATATTCCAAAAGGCAATTACTTCATCGATGCGAAGCCCAACCGTCTTTTGAAAATCCTGATGGGTTAGGGTGGAGCCATATTGCCCAAAAACAAATTCCATGGCAATTTTCCAGAGTGGTTCGGAATCGATCAAAACGCCATCCATATCAAAAATGATCGCATCGTAGTCATTTAAGAGCGGAAGCTTATCAATTTTCGACATAGAAAAAACGGACGGTTTCAATTTTTCGTTCACTCATTTTTTCTACAATGAGGGTGTGGTTATCCACTTGAACTTCATCGCCTTCGGCAGGCAATCTTTCGAGCTGTTCGAGTATCAGCCCTGCTAGCGTATCATAGGAATCAGATTCTTTGAGCTTGAAATCATAGGCTTCATTGAGGTAGTCGATGTCTATTCGTGCGGAGAATAAGTATTCATTGGGTGAAATTTGTTGTTCAGTGAGTGCTTCTTTGTCGTGTTCGTCCTGAATTTCTCCGAAGATTTCTTCAATGACATCTTCTAAGGTGATGATGCCCGCAGTACCGCCGTATTCATCCGTGACGACTGCAAAATTGCCTACTTGATTGGTGAATTTTTCGAGTAATTCTTTGCCGCTCATTACCGTGGGAACAAAAGAAATAGGCTTTAAAATTTGCTTGATGGAAGCTGGTCTTTTGAATAAATCAAAAGAATGGATATAGCCTATAATATTGTCGATGTCGTCGCGGTAAATAATGAGTTTGGACAAACCTTTGGCAGTCATGAGGCTTTTGGCGTCCTCAATTGGGTCTTGGATATCAACAGCAATAATTTCTGGCCTGGGGATCATGCAGTCTCGGGCTTTGACTTTAGAAAAGTCGAGGGCATTGCGCAACAATAGCATGTCGTTTCCGAGCTCTTCTTCGTCGGTTAGGTTGGCACTTAGTTCATCTACGTAATTTTCGAGGTCAACTTTGGAAAATACGCGTTGTTGTTCCTTTTCTACGCCAAAAATTTTTAGAAATCCGGCGCTCATCAGCAAAACGAGCTGCGATGGAATAAAAAGCAGAATATATAAAATGAACAGCGGGTATAAACCGAGGTCGAGTGCTTTATTTGGATTGAGTTGCACGAGTGCTTTGGGTAAAAATTCGGCCGTTACTAGCACCAAAAGCGTTGATATAATGGTCTGAGCGATGAGCAATATATTTTGATCTTCAAATCCCATTTGAGCCAGTATTGGGCCAAGTGTAGCACCGGCTGCAATACCGTAAACGACGAGCGCAATATTGTTACCCAAAAGCAAAAGGGCAATCATGTTACTTTCTTTTCGGTAAAAAAGCCTGAGGATTTTGGCTTGTAGGGTACTGTTGGACTTTACCACTTCTATGCGCAAACGATTGGCGGAGATATAGGCCAATTCCATGGCTGAAAAGAATGCTGAGCAAACCAAAGCCCAGAGAATCAGCACAAGGTTAAAATCCATTTTGCTTATTTTTGGAGCACATCTTGGCCAATATCTTTTCGAAAATAGGCATCTTCAAAGGAAATTTTTGAGATGGTGTCATAGCTGCGTTCTAAGGCACTTTCGAGGTTTTTACCGTAGGAGGTAACCGCCAAAACACGACCGCCATTGGAGACCACAGAGGGGCCGTCTGGGAGCGTACCGGCATGAAAAACCAAACTGTCGGTAATACTATTTAGCCCATAAATCGTTTTGCCTTTTTCGTATGCTCCTGGATAACCACCAGCTACCATCATGACTGTGGCTGCACTTTTGTCGTGAAATTGGATATCGCGTTCAGACAAGGTGTGGGTGGCTACTCCTTCGAAGAGATCGAGAATATCGCTTTTGATTCGTGGCATAACGACCTCTGTTTCTGGATCTCCCATACGGCAGTTGTATTCGATGACATATGGATCGCCTTTGACACTAATAAGACCGAAGAATACGAAACCGTTATAAGTAATCTTTTCAGCTTTGAGGCCTTTAATTGTTGGAATCACAACCCGATTAAGTACTTTGTCCATGAAGGCAGCATCTGCAAATGGTACTGGAGAAATAGCGCCCATTCCACCGGTGTTCAGGCCGGTGTCGCCTTCTCCGATGCGTTTGTAGTCTTTGGCTTCTGGCAACAGTTTAAAAGATTCACCGTCGGTAATGGCAAAAACGGAGAGTTCGATCCCGTCTAAAAATTGTTCGATGACTACTTTGGCACTTGCCTGGCCAAATTTAGCCCCAACTAACATTTCTTCGAGTTCGCGTTTGGCTTCTTCGAGTTCATCGATGATCAAAACCCCTTTACCTGCTGCTAAGCCGTCGGCTTTGAGTACATAAGGGCCTTTCATGGCGTCTAAAAAACGCAAACCTTCGGTTAGTGTTTTAGCTTCAAAAGTGCCGTATTTGGCTGTGGGAATGCGATGTCTAGACATAAACGCTTTCGCAAAGTCTTTGCTACCCTCTAGTTGAGCACCCTCCTTGCTGGGGCCAATGACTGCAACGTTTCTGAGCGCTGAATCTTGTTGAAAGTAATCGTAGATACCTAAAACGAGCGGTTCTTCAGGGCCAACCACCACCATGTCAATGGCATGCTGAAGCACGGCTTGTTTAATGGCTTCGAAATCGTTGAGTTTGAGGTCGAGGTTTTTACCGTGTTTTTTGGTTCCGGCATTTCCGGGTGCAATGAAAAGCTCGTCTAGGATAGAACTTTGTGAGATTTTCCAGGCAATGGCGTGTTCGCGGCCGCCGGATCCGAGTAAAAGTACTCTCATGAACAATGCGCTAAAATAGATTCAAAAATACGCAAGCCATCGAGGTTATGAAGGTGTTTGTCGGCTGCGCGCTCTGGGTGTGGCATCATGCCAAAAACGTTTTTATTGCGGTTGGTGATCCCGGCAATGTGCAACAAAGATCCGTTGGGGTTGCTGCTGGCATCTTGGCTACCATCGGCGGCGCAATAAGTAAATAAAATTTGGTCATTGGCTTGCAATGAGGCAATGGTTGCGTCGTCGGCATAAAATCTACCTTCGCCGTGTGCAATTGGTATTTGATAAGCTTGATTTGTATCGAGGTCTTGAGATGGCGCTGCACTTTTGCTTATAGGCTTTAAAAAAACGTTTTTACAAATGAACTTTTGGGTGTCGTTGTGAAGTAAAGCGCCTTCTAGAAGCCCTGATTCAGTTAATATTTGAAAACCATTACAGATGCCCATGACGTAACCTCCGGTATTGGCGTGGGCAATAACAGATTCCATGATAGGAGAAAATTTGGCAATGGCACCCGAGCGAAGGTAGTCTCCGTAGGAGAAACCTCCGGGGAGTACGATGAAATCAGCTCCTTGGAGATCGGTGTCTTTGTGCCAAAGCTCGACAACTTCTTGCCCCATTAATTCTTTGAGCACATAGACCATGTCTTGGTCACAATTGGATCCTGGAAAGGTAACAACGCCAAATTTCATTTTTAGTTTTTAAGATAGTTCAAAGTTAGTAAAAGTCTAGGCTCAAATGGTAAAAAGAATGAATTTTAGCAACGAGAAGACAAATAATATATAAAAAAATAAATGGGAGCTTATCCCCAAACTGCTACTCAGCAGCGCATAAGAAAAATAGAATGAAAATGGGAGAATGACCAAACTTAGAAGACTAATTTGACCAGCAAGAAAAAAGGCTGAAATGCCTAGAAAAAATACAAAAAACGCAAAAACGGTGAGGATCTGAGTTTGTTTTTTGAGTTTTAGTGAAGCTTTGAGTAATCTTGCGCGCAAACCAAGCATACTAAAAATAAAGATCACCAATAAGATCCCGATTTGAAGGTACTCTTGCCAATTGGCGGTATAGCGGTTGAATTTTGGAAGAAAAGCCAAGTTTAAATCTTGCTTGCTGAGGTAGTAATAACTCATAACGCCAAGAACAGGCATTAGAAAGCCGATGATAATCAATAGGATTTCACGGAGGTAAAACCCTCTTAATACGGTAAACATGAGCAATAGTACCGGGAGTAACATCATATAATCAGGGGCAAACAAAACGCTTATACCAAATACAAAACTGGCATTGAACGCTTGCTTTTTAGAGTTCATTTGGGGCTTGACGCCAAAAAAGAGGCCAATACCAAGTATGCAGCATAGGTGCGCAACAAAAAGCCAACTGGGCGCTCCCCATGTGTGAAAAAAACTCGCGAATATCAGGTAGTTTAAACTCACAATAAAGGTGTTCTTTTCAAGGAACTCCCTGCTATTGAATACCCAATTGAGGGCAATTGCATTGAGCAGCAACATCAAAAAATGAGCAAACACATGAGCCATTGATAAATTGGCTAAATAGGGGAGTAATTGGGAATCGTGGTTCAAGCGTCCAAAAGGAGCCGGGTACCCAAGAAAATAGCTGAAAAGGTATAATGCAAGAATAACCGGCAGTAAGAGCAGAACCCAAACACGGTTGTCTAAAAACAATCTGAGCATGTTCAAATTTACCATTAATGCAATGCCCGTGCTCCTTCTTGTGAATAAGTATGAGTATTTGTTTAAAACATGATAAGTTCTTGTTAATTCCGCGCTTTTAATCTTGTGTAAAACCTAAAAAATAATATATTTGCTTTCCAATTTTTGAAAACAACACAGCATGGATAAGCCAAAAAATCGATACTCAGATGCAGATTTAGCAGAGTTTAAAGCACTCATTCAAAATAAATTGAAAGAAGCACACGAAGATTTCGAACTTTTAAAAGGCTCATTATCTCATTCAGATGACCACGGTACAGACGACACCGGCCGTACCTTTAACATGATGGAGGACGGTTCAGAAACTTTATCACGTGAAGAAGTGGCCCAATTGGCGGCTCGTCAGGAGAAGTTTATACAAAGCCTCAATGCTGCCCTTATCCGCATCCAAAATAAAACCTACGGTATTTGCCGTGTCACGGGTTTACTCATTCCTAAAGAGCGCCTTCGTTTGGTTCCGCATGCCACCATGAGTATCGATGCCAAAAACGCCCAAAAATAACGCGTGAAAAAAGCACTTGTTTTCAGCGCCATTTTGGTTGCTTTATTGTTAGTCCTTGATCAATGGATCAAATTAACCATTAAAACCCAGTTTACCCCAGGTGAATTCAGACCACTACTCGGTAATTGGCTGATACTACACTACACCGAAAACCCAGGTATGGCTTTCGGTCAAACCTTTGGCGCCAGCATGTGGGCTAAACTTTCTCTAAGTTTGTTTCGGATCGTTGCCATCTTTTTGATCATTAGATACATGATCAAGCAAATTAAGTTGGGAGCTTCTCGTGAGTTCTTGATTGTCGTTTCATTGGTATTGGCAGGCGCCACGGGTAATCTCCTCGACTCCATGTTCTACGACTTATTTTTTAGCATTGACCCTTGTGTGCCGTTTAATCAGTTGGCTGGTAGTGGCCATAAAGCTGTTTGCTCGGCAGGTCATTTTAAATATGCTGTTGAACTCAGGCATCAAGGCTTTTTATTTGGCAACGTTGTAGATATGTTCCAATTTAATGTGCGTTGGCCTGCTGGCCTGCCATATTTGGGTGGTTCAGATGTATTCCCTGCCATTTGGAACTTAGCTGATGGCTGCATTTCAGTTGGCCTTATTTGGGCTATTTTCCGGCAAAAAACGTTTTTCCCTAAAAGCTAGAAATTCCATTTCATGCTTCGGTCGTCGAGCATGGCAAAGGATATTTTCCATGCGGTTGCCGGCGCAATTTGGTTTCCATCAGAAAGCACACCATAAACGCCAATGCGGAGTCTTCTTCGGCTCAGTTTAAAATTGCGCTCTAGTCCTGCGAGCACTTCATAGTGTTGCCAGTTATATTCTTTAATATACATGGCGCCTCCACCTAGTACCATTCCGACGCGTGTCTTCTTGAAATAAGGCAATTTATTGAGAATGGCCCCGTTGTCGTGATGCACGTAATGTGCCTGAAAAACGTAGTCGATTGTACGTAAGGTAGTGTCAAAGCCCTGAAAGGAGTAGAGTGGGTTGGAGAACCATATCGGGTCGCTACGGCGTTGAAATTTGAAGTCTGGCTCATAAACCGCTCGCGCGCTCAAGAATTTTCCGACTGCTGCGCGGTAAGATGATGTACCCAAAGTACCAATCTTAAAGTTTTGCATGATTTCCAATTGCAAGTAGGCGTGGTCTACAGCACTATTGAAAATTTTGGGTAATCCGCGCTCGTAATGAATAGAGAAAGTAGGGTAGGCCGAACCCAAAACTACTTTTCTGTATGGTTCTCTCATGTAGCGTTGTTTGGGCGTATATGATGCACCAAAATTGATAATGTAGGCGTTATAGGGGTCAAAAGCTAAGGGGTCGTTATTCGGTAAAGCTTCATCTAGCCCATCTAAAAATTCATAACCTTCTATGCTGCGGCGTTTGGTATACTGAGAATTGGCATAAGCATAAAAGCCATTGAAAAGTTCGTATTCCAAATTGATGTTGAGTTTGGTAGCTTCAAAGAAGTTGTCTCGTTTGTAGATTTGGGTAATGGCGTCAAAACCCCGAATGACGTCGAAGTCGTGCGTTAAGGCCACCCTGAGGAAACCAAAATGAAATGGGTCAAAGCGGTATTTCCACCAGGTGTCTCCTTTCCAATCGCCATTTAAAAAACCGTAAGTGATGCGGGTGTATGAATCGAGAGTGCGTTCATCTTTCCATTTTTTAAAATAGTCAAAACTAGGCGCAACTCTTGGGCCTCCTATACCAATTGGTTGAACCGTAGAGGCCAAAGAGCCGATGGTCCATTGTTGTTTGAGTTCGCGGTTGCGGTGGTCCACTCCAAACCAAAGAACTTTGAGGACTGTCACTTTATTGAAAACGGCATCTATGCTGTCAAGGTATTCTTTGCGGTTGAGGTAGTCTCGGATAGAGTCTTTGGCGCGAATATATTTTACTTCTTCGTCGGTAAGCGCTATTGCTCGCTTTTCAACCCAATAAGAGCTGTCCCTTTCATAGGCTTCTTGGTTCGTGACGGCAACTTCTGAATTGAAATACCTTTTGGCATACTGAGGTTCAAAGTTGTAATTACTGAAAAGTGCTTCTGTTTTACATTGGCTCACCTCGTTTTTGTACTTTACACCATAAGTAAGCACTTGATTTTTGAGCACACAAAGGCTGTCTCCTTGAATATGGTAATCTTGCTCGATGCGGAAGTAGTCGTAGATGAGTAAATTACCCTTGTTCATGGTGAGGTCTAGTTTCTGGACCAACCAAAGAGAGTCTATTACCCAAATATAACCTTCTAATGTAGAGGTAGCCGTGTTGCGTGGGCTAATTTTTATTTTTGAAATTTGGTAGCCATTTTCCTCGTACTTCTCTTCTAATTTATACTTATAGGCTATAATTCCGGGAGTAGAAATTGGAGAGCTAACCGGTGTTTGGTGAAGGTCGTCGAGGTGCAGGAGGTTTTCAAAGAAGTTGAAATTTGATTTAACTGTGGTCGTGTAATATAATTGTGAAACATCGCCTAGGGCTTTGTAGGCGTTGCGGATTTCTTTAACTTGATTTGGCGGTGCATAGGAGCGGTGGAGTTCCACTTCTACTAGTTGCAAATTTTTGAGCCACTCCGGTTCTTTGTTCAGATTTTCTGTAGGGTCTTGGTCAGTTTTATCGTTTTCTTTTTTGGGCTTGGCTGTGTTTTCACGTTGTTCGGTGGCCTTGATATATACATCGACCTCATGCGGATACGACCACTGATTGAGCTGCTCGCGGTGTTCGACCACTTTCATGATTTTGTCTCGCCCTACATTGGATTTTTTAGCACTTACCCGAATATCTTGGATGTCAGTCAAGCGCATAGGGAATAACTGCATATTTTGTTTGGCATCTGCGTCGCGCATACCAAGATAAAACTCACGGTCTTGGTAACCTTCTGCGGTAAAAACAAGATAGTATTCTCCGGGGTTGAGAAACATTTCATAGTAGCCATTGGCATCGGCTACGGTGCGCAGGTCGGAAGCGTTCTTTACAAAGATTTCTGCACCTGCTAGTGGGATGTTCTGTTCATTGCTCACATAGCCACTCAATATTTTTTGCCCAAATAGTGGACTCACAAGAAAAATAAGGAAGAGGAATAGGCTAGTTTTCACGTTTTAAAGACCATTAAATGACAGAAAGGTTACACATGATCTTCCTTTTTTTGTTGTGCCATTTCTTCCAAATGACGCTGCATGCGCTTCATCATCCATTTTTTGGTGCCGTACATCAAAAGCGCCATTAAAGGAACGACATAATAGGCCAGCCAAGTTTGAGCTCCTTCTGTGGCTATTTTGTAGGTGATAGCCAAAAAGCTAAGCCCGGCAATCGCCAACCAAAGGTAGCCCGACATTTTGTTGTACTGACTGATGAAATCTTTATTTGCCATATTATTCTATTGTTTCATTTTTATCAATTTGCCATGAACCCACTGGTTTGAGCAGCACATAGGAGCTGAAGTCTTGTTTGGTTTTGATGCCTTCTCCAAAGACTTTGCCTTTTGGCGAGCGTACAATAACAGAAGACCTTGAAAAAATACTGCTGTCTTTTTGATTCCAGAAAAGCGCTTCGGTTTCTAGGGTTTGTTTTTTCTTGTGGTTATAAAGTCGCACTGAGTCTTTTACCATCAGCTCTCCGGTATTGTAATTGATTTCACCGTAAAGCGCACTTAGGGTAGAAACGATATCACCTTTTTCATTGAAAAAATACACCCTCAAGCTATCTTTAATTTTAGTGATTTGTGACTTACCACGATAGGTTTCTGCAAGTGCGGCATGAATCTTTACGCGTGCAAAACCTGATTCTGCATAGGTAAGGATTAAATTTTTTGTACTTTCAGTCGGAGCGTCGGCTTCGTAACTAATGCGTTGTACAACAGCAATATCGTTTTCGCAAGCGCTTAGGACAAGCAAAAACACACACCCTGCTAAATAGGACATGAGGGTAGGCATTAATCGAGTTGGCGCTTGCGGAACCATTTTTCAAAATTAGATGGAGCCAAAATAAGGCTCACACGAGCCGCAATGAACTGTTCTTTCCAAATGCCAGTAGCTATTGTTCGCTGGCCAAAAGTGAGGCCCACGTTCAGAGAAGACAAGGACACTTGGGCCAGTAATGGCAGGCCAAAACCAACCGTTAAGCCTTGTTCTTGGTATTGTAAACCATTAGTTGCATAAGGCAAGGTTTGTTGGTAATATCCTAAGCGATAGCTCAATTTTTCGAAGGCTTTGAGCGTTGCAATGTTCTCCACAACCTTGTGTTCTGGTTGAAATTGAAGTCCAAAGCTCGTTCGCGTATAATCTTTTTGATCAAAACCAGTGAGTAGGTCTTGGTTCTGAGTCAAAGCACCAAAACGGCTGTGGCTTCCAAAAAGTTGGAGCTGTGGGTGGAGCTCACGGGTTTGACGCTTGTATTTCGGTAATTTCCAAGCATAGCTGAAGCCTAATTGCGTGCTTTGAGCAAGTTGCGCTGAAAACGCCTCACTGCTATTTAAAATGGTATCATAAGAACTTGGGATACCAATGGTTGAGGAACTGTAGAGTGCGCGTTGATAAGTGCCACCTAAGGTAAGTTCTGGCTGATAAACCGCACTTAGGCTTAGTGAATGGTTTTTGCCCAATTGTTGGGTAAAATAGCTGCCAATTTCTGTATGAAATGCACGCATGACAAGTGCATTGCTTTCTAGGCCGCCAGCCGTGGATGCACCGGTAACCAATACTGAACTGCGCTCGTTGACCAGCGTTCCGAAAAGATAGGAAGCATTGGCGCCAATGGCAAATTTCGTATTTGGTTTCTCGATGAGTCCGAATGAATACCCTACATATAAGTCCTGAATTGCACCCTTTCCGGTATAATTGTAACGTATAGAGTCTAGGCCAGTAAATTGGGTTTCGCTGATTTGATATCCGCGTGCGCTAAAAGGGCGAAGGCCAAAAGACAAGCCCATTTGCTTGCGAATTTTAAAACCTAATGTAAATTGCTCAACCATTGGCGTTGCCGCAAATTGCTGAGCGCTGGTATTGCTGTACCAAGATTGTCTGGAATGGATGCTCACGGTGTAGAGTGTGGCGCCTTTGCTCAGCCTGTTGTAGGAGGCAGGATTAAAATTATTGAGTATGGTGGAGTCAAACACGTTGACCGTATTTTTACCAAGTGCATCTAAAATACCATGCCCTTTTGAACTCATTTCACCGAGCCCGTAAAAGCTTGCGGGTTCTGCAGTAATAGACTGTGCCGATAGCGAGAAATAGGAGCAAGAGGCTAAAAGAAGTAGGTAAAGTTTATGCATTGGCTTGATAAAGAGCGAAGATTCCTTCTAGGGTTAAATTTTCGTGTACAAAGATGCCATTTTTTTGGCCTATATCAAAATGCCGTGCATCGCCACCGGTAAGAAATACAAGCACATCAGGATACGCCTGCTTGTAGGTAGCCAATATACCTTCGATCTCTTTTTGCCAACCCAAGTAAGTACCAATTTCAAGGCTTTCTGCGCTGTTTGTACCGATCAGCTGCTGGGTGGGTAGGGCAGCTACCTCAGGTAATTGAGCTGTAAAGTGCGCCATAGCTTTGCTGCGCATTTGTAAGCCAGGGCCTATTGAGCCGCCTAGATAGCGATTGGTTGCATCTAAGAAATCAAATTTAATGCAAGTGCCTAAATCAATGGCAAGCCTTGGTTGCCCCATGTTTTGAACTGACAGCGCAGCAGCATTGCAGAGACGGTCTAAGCCCAGTGTTTGGGGGCTGCGGTAAGCCATAGAAAACGGAAGCTGAACCATAGTTGTAATTTCAAAAACAGATATGAAATAAGCGCGCACTTTTTCGAGTAAATGCTGACCTATGACGGACGAACAAGCCAAGGGGATGTTACGGTCGAGGTTGGAGACAGAGAATGTATCTAGTGTAAAGCGTTCAACCAACTGAATGACACCATTTTGTACGAGAGCTAATTTCAAATGGGTATTCCCGGCGTCTAGAAGATAAACTTGGTTTGCAGCACTCATGTACAAAAATAAGGACCTTTTTTGAACTTTTTTGTTTTTGAACTTGTGTAAAACAGCAAAAAAGTGTTAAATTTGCCTCCACCAACGGCTGGTACCTTAGCTCAGTTGGTAGAGCAAAGGACTGAAAATCCTTGTGTCCCTGGTTCGATTCCTGGAGGTACCACTGCAAAAGCCCCGAAGTTTACTTCGGGGCTTTTTTGTTTTCATCTTTGATCACTCCCCATTCACCAAATGAATAAATCCGTGTTTGTCGATTAATGTTCCGCCCAGCATTTCGCCGCGCAGGCGGTAGAAGAATACGCCGTCGGTGTGGAGCTCTCCATTGAAGCCGTAGCCATCCCAAACGGCAATGCCGGTTTGATCTTTGAGTTCAAAAACAAGGTTGCCCCAGCGGTTCAGGATTTGGATATCGTAGCTTTTGAAGGAAGGGTAAGGCAAAGTGACAATGTCATTGATGCCGTCGCCGTTGGGTGTAAATACATTCGGGACCCAAATGTCGGGGTCGGAGACATAAACGGTGATAAATGCGGTATCTATACAGCCGAGGTTATCGGTAATAGCCAGCGCAATTTGTTGTGGGCCGCCCGTACTAAAGATGATACTTTGATCAGTACTCTGGAAATAAAGGTTGCTGCTATCCGGAAAAATCCAGGTCCAGGTGCTGAGTGGGTTGAGACTTGTGCTGGCATCAGTAAGCTCGATAACCTGATTGATATTCGCGTAGACCGGACTTGCATTGATTTGTGCATCGAGGCCACTCACACTTGCTGTGATGGGGTCGAGTAGATATAAAATTTGGCAGCCAGCGGTGTCGTAAACCGTTACACTTGGGTTGTAAGTACCGGTATTGGGATAAAAATAGGGGAAGGTAAGGCTATCGCTTACCCAGATTCCATTCCCTAAGTCCCAGCTTACTGAATCAATATTTGACGGATTTTGAATGGTAAATAAGGCCCCTTGTGCGCAAATGGTGTTGTCTTGGATCCAAATGGGGGTGCCGAGTGGCCCGCCGATAGATACATAGTTGGCCACCGTGGTGTCGTCTGTACAACCATATTGGTCCGTAACTGAAAGTATGAGGTTGAATGAACCGCTGGTCACGAGTGTGTTACTTGGGTTCTGAAGAATGGAGTTGTTGCCGTTTCCAAATGCCCAATTCCAATTGGTAATGTTACCCATACTGGTGGAAGCATCGGTGAAGTCGCAAAAGAGTGGAGGGCAACTATATTGGCCATTGGCATCTATGGCTGCTCCTGAAAAGGTGTAGGATGGTTCGGCGTTTGGGTTTGAAATATAGATGGTTTGTACCGTTGTATCTTTGCAACCATTGATATCTGTTACAATCAAAGAAATAGGAAAAGTTGAAAATAACGCATTTCCACTTTCAGCCTGATTCAACAAGCATAAACTATCCGTCCCGGATGAAGCTGTCCCGATGAACCATTGGTATCCAAGTGGCCCTTGCCCCGAACTTAAACTGGCAATGAAGCTACTGTCCAAAGTACAAATAATGGTATCCGAGGCAATGAGTGCCGTAGGTTTGGTGAGCGTAATTTGCACTGCAACTGGGTCGGAAACGCAACCATTGATATCTGTTGCGGTTATGGTCGCCGTAAAAATGCCATTACCTACAAATGTATGATTGATGGCCTGATTGACGTTGTTGGTGGTAATTGTCGTATTGTTATCTGAAAACGTAGTATTGAAACTAGCTAAGGGAAGCCCATTGGTGATGCTGTAGCTCGTGTTGGTAAAGCTCACAGGAAATGGCGAACAACCAGCATACGAAGGCGCTATAAGCCCGGCAACAGGTTTATTGGCTACAAAAATAGGTTGCGTACTGGTAGAGGTGCAACCTGCGGTATTAAATACGAGTAACGTAATATTATAAAGTCCGCTTGCTGGGTATACATAATTGACATTTGGCCCGCTATTGATTTGTTGTCCATTTCCAAAAGAATAAAACCAATCATTGACCGGATGTGATGGCCAAGTGGTGCTTTGGTTAAATAAGCCAATGGCGTCTCTCTTACAAATAGTGTCGTCGGGTAGTAAGAAATTGGATTGCAGTTGTGAAACAGTGACGGCTAAAGAGATGCTATCCGAACAGCCGGTGGTGTAGTTGTGGACTACCTGTTCAATCTGATAGGTGCCGTAATTTGCAAATGCGTGAGAGGTGTTGCCTCCGTTGGGCAGGTCGAGTTGTGCATTAGTGAAATTTGTATTGGGCGTGTTGTCGTTCCATTCATAGTGCATGGCTACGCTATCCTCTAATTCACCGTGTATGGCTGTATTCTGAAATTGAAAAGTAACAGGTAAACTCGTTGGATTACAAACTAAATAGGTGTCCGGATTGAATTTTGCAATAGGCGCTAAGACATAAAGAACAGAATCTTTGGTTAAGGTGTCGATACATCCTCTAAAATTCACGTACAAAGTAACTTCAACCCAACCGGTGTCTTGCGAAAATTGAAAAGTTGGATCGTCTTGATCGCTTATACCTTGCGAGAAATCCCATAAGTAAGAAATTTCAGTAGTGTCATAGGGGACTGAAATGAAAAATTCGGATTCAAATTCAACATCGGTGTTGGCGCAAGTTATGTTCGGATCCCAGCTGAAGTCAACGGAGTCTATGCTCCCCACCGTAACATAAGGCGTTTTGACGATGGTATCCGTGCACCCTGAAGCAGTAGTAATGATCAGCGATACGTTATAGACCCCAACGCCATAGGTTTGAGGTGGGGGTATCTGACCATTGAAAGTTTGACCGTTGCCAAAATTCCATTGCCACGAGACGATAGGGTTGCTTGGCGTAACTGACGTATCGATAAATTGTACGGTAAACGGAGCACAACCACCTGTATCTAAGGCATAAAAACCAGCCTCTACAGGCGTCATTTCAATATAGTCTTGTAACGTTTGCGTTCCGCTACAACCAGCACTGGAAGTGTAGGTAAGGCTTACATCATAAAAACCGCTGAGCTGATAAATATGCGCAGGCGGGTTGGCGCCTGTAAAAGTTTGGCCGTCGCCAAAGTCCCAGACATAGGTGCCGTTTAAATTTGTGCTGTTTACAAATTGAATGCTACCAGGTGCGCAGTTGGCCGTGGGGTTGGCATAAAATGTAGGGACGGTATTGGCCTGAATCACAATTTGCTGCGTGGTGCTCCCAGTACAACCAGAGTTGGTATTTTGGGCGGAAAGGCTTACCGTGTATGTCCCTGGAGAATTGTAAGTGACACTTGGGTTCTCGGCATTGCTTTGCCCTGCGCTGCCAAAATTCCAGTTCCAGGCGTTTGCGCCTGCGGTGGAGTTATCTTGAAATGCAATAGGCTGCCCAACACAAGCAATTGCAGGTGCAGTAATACCGGCCTGAAAGTTTGATACAACGATGGCTTGTGTTTGGTTATTTACGCAACCTGTACTGGTATTGGTGACGTTCAAAGCAACTTGAAAAGTGCCTTGTGTAGTGTAGGTAATACTTGGAGGTGTAAATTGACTTGAGGTTTGGCCGTTGCCAAAATTCCAAGCCTGCGAAAAATTGGCACCTTGAGAAGAGGTATTGGTAAAGGAAAGGGTAAGCGGAACCGTACAGCCTAGGCCATTGGCCGAAAAGCCCACATTGGGTAAAGGGTTTACGGTAATATAAGCCGGTTTGATTTCGGCATCGGCCACACCACTTGCATTGGTGGCAACAAGGGTGATGGTAAAAGTACCTGCCGTGCTAAAGGCATGACTAGCGTTGGTAGTGGTAGCAGCGTTTCCATCGCCGAAATCCCATTGATAGGAGCTCAGTGCAGCCCCACCATTTGCACTAGAAGTATTGGTAAAATTGACGTTTTGCCCTACACAAACCGTTAGCGGGTTGGCTGTAAAATTAGCAATTGGGCTCTGTGCATATATAAAGGTAAGGAGCCAGCTTAAACTGACAAGTAAGAGGCGTAATGGGGTCATTGCTTTCTTTAACGAATAAAGAACGAATAAAGTTGCTTTTAGGGGTTGATAGACCTTAAATTTTCAGGAAACTTGGCCTCCATAGCCGGGAAAAATACATGACCTAAAATCAACGGATTAAAGACGAAATATTGACAACGCACGAGCGCTCCGTCGGGTAGTTGGCACCAAAAGCTATTCATATCCATATTGACCAACTCTCCAAACTCATTGCGTTGCACCTCTTTACTTTTGATGCGGAACATGTTTAGAGAAATGCGCTGGTTGTTCGTTTTGACGGCTAACTTGCAGAAGGGCTGACTTTTTTTAACGCTGTCTACTTGTTTGTCTGACAGCGAAAAGTTCATTTGTTCAAAATGTATTTTTTGATAGCCTTGAAGGTAGCGATAGACATTAGTGGTGTCGAGACTCGTTAACGGTTGGCCATTTTGCGTTACTTGGAATCGACGACCTTTTTTTTGGAGCTCAAAGCTACGGTAAGGTTCATCATAAAATTTTGCCTTAACGCTTTTGATATCCTCTATTTGTAGGGCCATAATTTCGGTGCAGGCCCATTGGCGTGCATCTGCAAAAAAGCGTGGATCTATCAGGCCATTCATACCGGCAAGTTTCATCATAACGGGGCTTGCGCTCTTCCCTTCGTTGGCGGTTTCTAAGAGCATAATTTGGCCGTAATGATCAGGGCTTGCTGGCCCCATATACCAAGTTTTGGTCCATTCTCCATCTTGAAAGATTTCCACTTTGATGTGAGAGCTGGCCATCAGTTCAGTGAAGCGCTTTTCAGATTTTTGAGGAAGGTAGCCCTTGAACTCAATTTTGTGGAGGGCCTCTAAAATCAAGGAGACGTTCGTTTGAGCAACACAACCCCCTTTGAGGTCCGTCCATGAGTTGTTCTTCTTGATCAATGTGAATTGCTGGCCAAAAGCATCGGTAATGATTATTTTGGATACCGTAGTGGTGTCTTCGATTTTGAAGTTAAACGCTCGAGCGTCAGATGCCCCCTGATTGTCTTTTAAGTTCAACGCAAACCAGGATAGGCAAGCCAGTAGGATGATAAATAAAGCAAGAATGAGACTTTTTTTCTTCATGGAGCGTAGTAATTATCGGGTGTAGCGTCTTTTGCGGATCAAGTTCATGATAAAGGCAAGCACCAAGATCAGGATCAAAGGTGTGAGCATATTGATGCTCTTATAAAAGAGTGAAGATGACTTTACTTTTTCTTTGTCGATTTCTTTGATATCGATTTGACGGCTGCGGATATCGAGTACGGAGTTGTCGCCCATCATGTAGTCGACTATGTTTTGAAAAAGCTCTTGGTTGCCAAACACCATAGGGATGCGTCTTTGTGCCAATTCTGCATCTACCTTGAGTTCGTTAATGGCAATCGGACGATACATATAGCTATCGATTTTTTTCGGGTCGAGAATGGAGTCATAGCTATTGCGAATAAAACTCCCGTTGCCCACCACCAAAATTTTGGTTTCTTTTTGGCTTTCCTCTAGATAATTGGCATCCTTGCTTTTGGCGAATTCAGCTACAATACGGTTCTTAAAATGAGACTGATAAAAGCCTTCGGACAAGCCAGCCACACAAAGTTTGTTGATTTCATCATCTGGATTTTCTACAAGTTTTGGATTCTTGCCATAATTGAGTGGCAAGGCTAAATTCACCAAGGGTTGTAAGCCACTCGGAACGGCATTGCTCGAACTCGTTAAGATAGGGGTAAGTTGCGCTTTTGGAAGCTGAACAAATTCGATCTCATTGGCATATTTTAAGGAAATTGGGTCGACATTGCGCGTCATTGGGTGCAAGCTTGGGGTGGCGAGCATATGATAAAACCAAGGAAGAAATGCGGTTTCGGCAAACGGAACAATTTTTGGGGCGCAATTGGCATCAAGTACAAAGTTTTCTTTGATTTTGATACCGTAGTCGAATAGCAAGCGGTCGAGCAAAAGATTTTTTCGCGTACTGTGGGTCATGCCGGTGGCATTAAGGGTATCTTCGTTGAGCGCGAGTGTATTCATAAAGCACATTAGCTTACCACCTCTGAGCACAAACTGATCGATGAGGTAAAGATCTTTTTGAGAAAAAGGAGACTGAGGATCGGCAATAATGAGACCATCGACTTCCTTGAGGGCCGCAATGCTGTCGTTGAGCAGCACATCTTTAATTTGATAATAAGGTGATATGAGCGCCCGAGCACGCATAGTTTCAGCGGGGTTGAGTTCACCATGGCCTTGTAAAAAAGCGATGGTTGGTTTACTCGTCTGGGTCAGGCGGCGCATGGCCGAAAGCAAGTTGTATTCTAAATTATTGAGCGCATTCTCAATAATCTCACTCATTTGTTCGAGGGCATAAGGCCGCCCCGGCTGTGTGCCAGGTAGCAATTGCACCACACCCTCCTTGGTAATGCCATTGACACTGTAAGAAAGCAGGGCACCAGGGAACAACAACATTTGGCTCTGGGTTCCGTCTTTGAGGTAAAGGATTTCTAATGGCAAAATACCGCGTCCGCGATCGTAGAGTTGTGCACGGAGGGCATTGATTTCATCTTCTGTGCCTACGTTAGGATCCGTAAATAAAAACTCGACACGTGCACCTGCAATGCGCTTAAAGTCTTTGAGTTTGTCTTTGAGTGCATTTTGAAAGTTCTTGAGTTCTGAGGGCATATTGCCATCTAAGTATATTTGGATACTGATGCGGTTTTCGAAATTTTTCTTGTCGGAGAGGTAAGAGACCGTGCTTTGTGCCAATGAATAGCGTTGGTCTTTGGTCATGTCGAGCTTCAAGTAAAGCATAGAACCAATAAAATTCAGCAAGACCAACACAGCGGCGAGTAAACCTAGAACGGTCCAGTTGTAAATACCTTTGGTGAAGTTGAATTTCATGCGTTATTTTTTGAGCGATTTGAGAACAGTGAGTGAAGCCACCAAGAAGAGGGCATTCAGACTTAAAAAATAAAGGATGTCGCTCGTGTCAATGACCCCTTTTTTAATGGCCTCGTAATGAAAAGCGATACCGATGTATTTGATAAGGTAATCTAAGCCACCAATCTGACTAAAATTTCCTAATAATTCAAAACCATCATAAAATACCCAGCACATGAACATTGCAAGTATAAACGCAACTATTTGGCTGTGGGTGAGTGCGGAGGCAAACATTCCAATTGCAACAAATGCAGCGCCGAGCAAAAGCAGCCCGATGTAAGAGGTAAAGGTGGCACCTAAATCGATGTTGCCAATCGGTTTGCCCAGGTAATACATGCTGACTAGATAGACAATAGTAGGTACGATAGCCACGAATACCAAAGCTACCCCTGCAAGATATTTGGCAAAAATGAGTTGAAAATCTGAGATAGGACGTGTGAGTAGCAATTCTATGGTGCCGGTGCGGCGCTCTTCTGCGATAGAACGCATGGTGATGGCCGGAATCAGGATCAGAAAGATCACTGGCGACATATTGAAGAAGGGAATGAGATCTGCTGTAGAGCCTTCGAGTAAGTTGGTATTATAAGTCAGTATCCAGTGAAAGAGACCGCAAGCAATTAGGTAGATAAGGATAAATACATAACCGATGACGGAACTCAGGAAGCTCGATATTTCTTTGAGGAATAAGGCGCGCATAGTAAAAGTTGAGTTGTCAAATTTAACAAATATCTATAAACGAAAATTCCCGCCTTGTGGGGCGGGAATTTTAGATACACTCAATCTTAATTATGCTTGTTTCACATTCACGGCGTTCAAACCTTTACGGCCTTCTTGCAACTCGAATTCGACTTCGTCATTTTCTTTGATTTTGTCTACCAAACCGGTTACATGAACAAAATATTCTTTGTTCGTGTCTTCTTCAACAATAAATCCAAAACCCTTGGTTTCGTTGAAAAATTTTACATGTCCTTTACTCATTCTAATAATATTAATTTCGGTAAAGGTAAGGACCTATTTGTGTTTTACACTATTTTTCTGAAATAAATCCATTAAAATTTTGATATAAACTCCACGCTTCGGCCTTCTGGGCAAACCAGGGCTTGATTTTCGGCCATATGGAGGCGAAAAGTTCTGAGGCCCTGTAATTGGCTAAATCTTGTTCAGAATGCCAAATAGAGTAGGTAAAAAGTAGGCAAGGGTCATTTAAATCTTGTAGTAATTGCATGCCGCTACAACCCGGAAACTGAGCAACTTGCCATTTGATGCTTTCAAAATGTTCAAGGAAGTCCGAAAGACGTTCTTGCTCAAATTTCATTTTGACTACTCTAATCAGCATCAGAAGAGCGATTGGATATTTTCTTTGGAACCTTGCGGTGTAAATTCGACGTGAACGGGATCGCCGATGCGCATGCCAAAAAGCTTACTTGCGCCGCCAAAACCATTGTTGGCTCCGCGGTTAATGGCAATTTCTAAGTGGCCCGAACTATTAAAGATAGCGACGCGTTCTCCTTGTGAAACCGCATTGTAGGTTTGGGATATTTCGTCGATAAAATATTCTTTTTTCTGGTATTTAATGATGAAAGGTACGTCGTTGCCAAAGCGTTCGAAGTCTGTACGTGTAATGTTGGTGATCAGGTTGCCGAAGCTATCGATGTGTATGACAATACCACGAATGAGCAACTGATCAATGGCTGGTTTTTGATCGAAAGCGCGTTTGTAAGTGCCGGACACTTCGCAAAAACTAGAAAGCGGCTCTTTGTTGGCGATGCGCTGGGCTAGTTGAATAAAGCAATTTTTGGTCGTAAAGCGCCAAGACTCGGGTTCGTCTTTGATGGCACTGTAGAGATAGAATTCGTCTGCGATGCTTTCTTCGAGAAAACTACCAAAAAAACCGTTGTCGTTACAGATAAAAAATTGGTCTTTGAATTTGAGGATTCCTGGATAGCGTTCCTTTTGGGTTTCAAATTGAGGTTCGCTGTCTACGCCAATGAGGTGAATAGTGCCTGCTGGGAATTCTTCGTAGCAACAACGCAATTGAAAGGCGGCTTCTCGAATATTAAAGGGAGTGATGCCATGACTAATGTCGATGATATGGGCAGCAGGGAATGCCTGAAAAAGCTTTCCTTTGATAGCAGCGACGTAGTAGTCGTGGTAGCCGTTGTCTGTAGTGAGCGTAATGATTTGCATAGCTGAGAAGGCAACTTTGTGCTCAGAAATTCATAATTTTACCAAAAGTAATTGAATTCGTTAGAAACACTTCATAAAACCATCAAATAAATTGAGTTCAGGTCAACGTCAGATCAGCATTGAAGGCCTTAATCCGGCTGAAATCTATGGTACCAATAATACTAACCTCAAACACATCAAGAGTTTCTTTCCAAAACTCAAGGTCGTGGCCCGTGGCAATGAGCTCACCCTTGCAGGTGACGACGAGGTCATGGATGAATTCGAGCGTAAATTTGCACTTATTGTGCAGCATTATCATACCTACAACGCAGTCACCGAGAACAACATCGACAACCTTATGTTGCAAGATGGCGCTAAAATGCTATCTCAAGACGACGGCTCCGAAACACTTGTCCATGGAAATGGCGGGGTAAAAATTAAAGCCCGAACCGTCAATCAAAAAAAGTTGGTTCAGGCCGTTATGGAGTCTGATATGGTTTTTGCCGTTGGGCCTGCCGGCACGGGCAAAACCTACACAGCTGTTGCCATGGCCGTGCGCGCCTTAAAAGCTAAAGAGGTAAAGCGCATTATTTTGACACGTCCGGCTGTGGAGGCCGGCGAAAATCTCGGTTTTTTACCCGGTGACCTCAAAGAAAAGCTCGATCCTTACTTAATGCCGCTCTACGACGCCCTCCGCGACATGATCCCCGCAGAGAAACTTGCCGATATGATCGAATTCGGCGTCATCGAAATTGCACCGCTTGCGTTTATGAGGGGTAGAACCCTAGATAAAGCCTTTGTTATACTAGATGAAGCACAGAACACCACCCAAATGCAAATGAAGATGTTTCTGACCCGCATGGGTATGACCGCTAAATTTGTCATTACCGGCGACATGTCTCAGGTCGATCTCCCATCGCGTCAGCGCTCGGGTTTGTCTTATGCACTAGATGTGCTCCAAGATATTGATGAGATCAAAATTGTGCGTTTGGGTCAGTCAGATGTCATTCGCCACCGCTTGGTCAAGCAAATTATTCAGGCTTTTGATGTAGCGGAGCACCAAGAAAAAATCGACAAGCAAGCAAAAAAAGAGCACAAAGAAAAACAACAACAAACGAACTCCTAAAAATCAAATCATTTTTATGCAAGCCCTTACCAGTAATTCATTTCAGTTTCAAGGTCAAACCAAAGTCTATAACGGCAAAGTAAGAGATGTCTACACCCTAGACAACGATTTACTCGTGATGGTGGCCTCTGATAGAATTTCGGCTTTCGACCACATTCTTCCAAAAGGAATTCCATACAAAGGTCAGGTGCTCAATCAGGTAGCCACTATGTTTTTAAATGCCACCAAAGATATCGTTCCTAATTGGTTGCTTGCTACACCAGACCCAGCGGTTGCCATTGGTGTGGCTTGTGAACCCATTCGTATAGAAATGGTGATTCGCGGATACTTAGCGGGTCATGCCGCAAGGGAATACAAAGCGGGTAAGCGCATCCTTTGCGGTGTTGCTTTGCCAGAAGGCCTCCAAGAAAACGACCGTTTACCAGCTCCAATAATAACGCCTGCAACCAAAGCAGAGGAAGGTCACGACGAAGACATTTCTCGAGAAGATATCTTAGCACGTGGTTTGGTTCCATCAGGTATTTATGCCCAAATGGAGCAATACACCCACGCGCTTTTTGAACGTGGTACGCAAATGGCTGCCGAGCGTGGGCTAATTTTAGTAGATACCAAATATGAATTTGGTCTACACGATGGCGTGGTCACCCTCATCGATGAAATCCATACGCCAGATTCTTCTCGCTACTTTTATGCCGAAGGCTATGAAGCGCGTCAGGCAAACGGTGAAGCACAAAAGCAACTCTCCAAAGAGTTTGTACGTCAATGGCTCATTGAAAACGGCTTTCAAGGATTGGAAGGCCAGCAAATGCCATCCATGCCTGACCACTTCGTTCAAACGATTTCAGAAAGGTATATCGAACTTTACGAACGTATTACAGGCCTTGCTTTTGAGAAGGCGGACACCCAAAATATTGTTGCCCGCATTGAAAACAATGTCAACGCTTACCTCCAAAACAGTTAAATTATGTCTGTACACCACACAGCACCAAAAAAAATAACAACCCACACTCTTCAGGAAATGAAGCATGCTGGTCAGAAAATCTCGATGCTCACTGCCTATGACTACTCCATGGCGCGCATCGTAGACGAAGCCGGTATCGACGTTATTTTAGTTGGAGACTCCGCCTCTAATGTCATGGCTGGCCACGAAACGACCTTGCCCATTACCCTTGACCAAATGATTTACCATGCATCAAGTGTGGTGCGCGCGGTGGAACGCTCTTTAGTTGTGGTAGATATGCCATTTGGTTCTTATCAAGGCAACTCTAAAGAGGCTTTATCTAGTGCCATTAAAATCATGAAAGAATCCGGCGGACACGCCGTTAAGCTGGAGGGAGGCGCAGAAATTCTTGAATCCATACGCCGCATACTCACTGCAGGCATTCCTGTCATGGGGCATTTGGGTTTAACGCCACAGTCCATCTATAAATTTGGCACTTATGTAGTGCGTGCCAAGGAAGAAGAAGAAGCTGCCCGACTAATTGCAGATGCCAAAGCACTCGAAGAGGTGGGTTGCTTTGCGATAGTTCTCGAAAAAATCCCTGCAGCACTTGCCCAACAAGTTGCCCAAATGGTTCAAATTCCAATAATTGGGATTGGAGCGGGTGGAGGAGTAGACGGCCAAGTACTCGTCATTCACGATATGCTCGGAATAAATAACGAATTCAACCCGCGTTTTCTACGCAAATACAACAACCTTCATGCGCACATGCTGCAAGCTTTTCAAGACTACAAAGCTGATGTACAATCTGGCG
Source organism: Crocinitomicaceae bacterium (assembly GCA_023268965.1). Classification (GTDB taxonomy): domain Bacteria; phylum Bacteroidota; class Bacteroidia; order Flavobacteriales_D; family Crocinitomicaceae; genus UBA952. Next base: position 4,313 of record JALRJE010000083.1, on the reverse strand, counting down.
ATTTCCCAAATGCTACGGAGTCCTACTAGGTTTTTCTGTCTTTGCATTTTCTTTTTACTTCTTGGCTGTAAAGACCAACAAAAACTTGAGCTTTCAGCCAAAGACAACCTATGTAAGTACAGCAAGTACTTACATATATATCAAAATGCTAAGGGATATAAAATTGAAATCTCAAATCCTGATCAACAAAGTAAAGTTCAAGCTTTCATCATCACCAAGCCGTTTGAGCGTATAGCAGTACTCAGCGCCACCCATGTTGGAATGCTTTCGGCTATTCATCAGCAGCAAAAAATTTGTGCCGTTTCTGATTCAAAATACCTCTACAACCCAATTCTAAAAAAACGCCTAGATCAAAACCTCGTTACTGATCTTCGGTCAGAATTAGGTTTTTCCTCAGAAAAGGTGCTCAGAAGTAAAGCACAGGTGGTTATTTACAGTGGTTTTGGCAATGAAAGTCAGCAACTCAAAAGACTAGAAGAAGCGAATATCATGAGTATCGCTAACTATGAATGGCGAGAAAACACGCCCTTAGCAAGGGCAGAATGGGTGCTGCTTTTTGGTATTTTAAGTGGACAGTTTGAAGAAGCACGCCAGTTTTTTAAGCGGGTAGAAGGCAATTACTTGCGCCTTCAAAAGCAAGTTCTTCAGCACAATCATTCCAACCAACTTCCTGTACTGATCAGTGGAAACTTGTACGGAGATCAATGGATAGCTCCAGCTGGTCAAAGTTTTGAGGCCCGTATATACAAGGATGCTGGTTTTGCGTACCTCTTTAGTAAAGCGCAAGGTTCCGGAAGCGTTTTTAAGAGTTTACCTGAAATTCTCCAAAAAGGAACGGCTGTTGGTTTGTGGCTCAATCCAGGGCAGCCAACTCGTTCAAGGCTTTTAAAGCAATATCCAAAAGCAAAGTTCTTTCCATTTTTCAACAAACGCATTTTCTGTTATACCGCTCACACGAATAAATATTGGGAACAAGTTGCCGTACGTCCTGATTGGCTGCTCGAAGATTTGAGTCAAATTGCTTTGAAACCAACAAAAAAAATGCATTTTTACGCTTTGGTAAAATGAAGCGGACTTCTTTCCCTGTACTTTTATTTATGTTAGCGCTACTTATTGCGTTGTCTAGTATGCATTTATTTGGTTTACAAGCTCAAGGCATCAGCAATAGAATCGTATTCTGGGAATTTCAAATCCCAAGATTACTGAGTGCAGTATTGGCAGGAGCAGGACTCTCCCTTAGTGGCTTACTGATGCAAAATCTTTTTCAGAATCCAATGGCTGGCCCGTACGTATTGGGTATCAATTCAGGCGCTAGTCTTTTGATTTCTATTTTAATTTTAGGCGCGGGCCCTTCGGTTTTAAATCAACTGAGTTATGCCAGTGCCGCCATGATGGGTGCATTTTTAGCAGCTAGCTTCATGTTTTTAGTGGCTAAAAGGGTCCAAAATATACAATCATTGTTAGTGATTGGCCTGATGTTTGCGAGTTTTACAGGTGCCGTTGAGTCCGTGCTTCAGTCTTTTGCAGCCCCTGAACAAATCAAGCAATTGTTTATCTGGAATATGGGTTCGCTGCAACAAATGAGTGCCGCACAGGCTCCATTACTTGCAGTATTCGTTTTGGTAGGTATCGTGATTGCGCTGTTTTTGATCAAGGGGCTCAACGCTATGGTACTTGGAGATGCGCAGGCCCGGCAACTTGGCGTTAAAGTGAACTTTCTTAAAGTTTCTATTTTATTTGTAACCGCACTCTTGGCAGGGAGTATAACCGCTTATTGTGGCCCTATCGCATTTGTAGGTTTGGCTATTCCCAATTTAGCACGTGCCATTTTAAGGACCCAAGACCATCTTGTACTTATCTTATTCTCCGTCTTAGCCGGCAGCTGTTTTCTTGTCGCTATAGATGTACTTATTTTACTTTTTGATCCCTGGATGAGTATTCCAGTCAATGTTTTAACGGCCGCACTTGGCGCGCCTTATGTTGCATACCTCATGTTGCGTCGCAGATGATCAAGATTGAAAACACCCAAATAGGTCATCAGCAGCTACTGATTTCCATCGATGAGTTGAAGCTTCCAGCTGGTCAGCTATATGCGCTCATTGGCCGAAACGGGTCGGGTAAATCAACCTTCTTACATTCATTAATTGGGCAGTTGCCTTTACGCGCTGGTCAGCTCTCATTGGGCAACTTTTCGGTTCAAGCGCTGCACAATGACCATCTATTACGCGCCAAGCATGTTTCCTTTGTGCAGAGTATGTTTGCGGGTGTTGAGGCACTCACCTTACATGCCTATGTTTCGCTAGGTCGCTTGCCTTATTTAGGCGCATTTGGCCGCATGCAAGATAAAGACTTGAGCTTTGTAGATGAGGTACTGAGCCGTCTCAACCTAACAAGTCTTGCGCATCGAGCTACGCAAAACTTAAGTGATGGTGAGCGTCAATTGGCTAGTTTGGCTCGTGCAATTGTGCAGGACACGCCATACATGATCTTAGACGAGCCCGCTTCGTTTTTAGATTATTTCAATCGAGAGTTATTGCTTGATCAACTTCAAAATTGGGTGCAAAGTAATGCAAAGCGCACGGCAATATTTTCGAGTCATGATATCGATTTGTGTCTGGAAAAGGGAATAAAGTTGCTTGTTTTGCACGAGCAAAAGCTCACGCTTTTGGAAAACCCGAGCAAAAAAGAAGTAATGGACTTACTTTAGATCGTCATGATGTCTTTCTCTTTGAGTTCGAGAAGTTCATCCACTTTTTTGATGTAGGCATTCGTTATTTTTTGAACCTCTTCTTCGGCATCTTTGGATAAATCTTCTGATAAACCCTCTGTTTTGAGGTCTTTGATCATGTCAATGGCATCTTTGCGATTGTTACGGATACCAATTTTAGCATTTTCAGCTTCAGACTTCGCACGTTTGACGAGATCTCGACGACGTTCTTCTGTGAGCGGAGGAACGGCAATAATGAGTTGTTCGCCGTTATTTTGAGGGTTCAGGCCAAGATTGGCGTTGATGATTCCTTTTGCGATATCGTTTAGCAAAGGTTTTTCCCAGGGCTGAACAATGATGGTCCGGGCATCCATGGTATTGACATTAGCTACTTGTTGTAGGGGAGTCATGGCGCCGTAGTATTCAACCATAACGCTGTTGAGCATAGCGGGGCTGGCTTTGCCTGCTCGTATTTTAATCAGTTCGTTTTCTAAGTGACTCAAGGACTTTTGATTGGCGTCTTTGAAGTCGTCGTAGATCATTGAAAGTTCTTCTATCATGATGCGCTAACTATTGTTCCAACACGTTCTCCTTCCATTAATTTGCGTAGGTTGCCAGGAGTATCCATGTCAAATACGATGATGGGTAAATTATTTTCTTTGCAAAGTGTAAATGCAGTCATGTCCATGACGTTCAGCCCACGGGCATAAACTTCGTCAAATGATATTTGATCAAATTTGACAGCTGAGCTGTCCTTGAGTGGGTCTGCCGTATAAATGCCGTCTACGCGGGTTCCTTTGAGAATCACTTCGGCGTTGATTTCAATGGCGCGAAGTGAAGCTGCAGAATCAGTCGTGAAAAATGGATTGCCCGTACCGGCTCCAAAAATAACGACTCTTCCTTTTTCGAGATGACGAACAGCTTTGCGACGCACAAACGGTTCTGCGATTTCTTTCATTTCAATGGCAGATTGCAAACGGGTAGTGACACCAACAGATTCCAGTGCAGACTGAAGTGCCATTGAGTTGATCATGGTGGCAAGCATGCCCATGTAATCACCGTGGGTGCGGTCCATGCCACCTTCTTCGGCTTGAACACCTCTAAAGATATTGCCACCGCCAATGACGATTGCAATCTCAACACCTAATTGATGCAGATCTTTAATTTGTTGAGCGTAGGCGCTGATGCGTGTATTGTCAATGCCAAATTGTTTATCTCCCATCAGAGATTCACCGGAAAGTTTGAGGAGTATGCGTTTGTACTTCATATGCAGGACAAATATAATATGATTCGTGTTTATTTGCGATGAGGGTAAAAAAAAAGCTATCGATGTCGATAGCTTTTTTTATGAATTGGTTTTGCTTAGCTCAAAGAGAAGCGTTTGAACTCAGAAACAGTAAGACCTTTGGAGGTACTGTTTAGGAATTGTTCTACAGTGAGTTTATTGTCACGGACAAATGCCTGACTTAATAGTGTATTCTCTTGGAAGAATTTATTCAAGCGACCCAAAGCAATTTTCTCAGCCATGTCAGCTGGTTTACCTTCTTGGATGGCCAATTCTTTACCCACTTCGATTTCGCGCTCAATTGTACGCTCATCGACACCA
>JALRJE010000075.1 GCA_023268965.1 Crocinitomicaceae bacterium | reverse complement strand
TCTTTTTAGCAAACTTGCGGTTTTGAGGACTATCCATGAGCATGGCGTATAAATTCAATTTTAATTGATTGTTAGCAACCAATGTTTTGAACCACCCAATATGTTGAAAATCAATACCGGCCTCATGCACCCCAGTAATGCCATATTGCAATAATTCTTCTTGCACTTGCAAAAGCGCCTTAAAGTATGCTTTCTTAGAATAATCAGGAATGAAAGGTTGCACCAAATTCATGGCGTTATCGATGAGCAACCCTGTGGGCTCTCGTGTTAAAAAAATTTTTTTAGCAAGATTTCCTTCAATATCCCTTTGATCAAAAACGATTTCACCACCTTTCAAGTATTTTAAGTGATCCAGTGCAGCGCTTTTTTTCAATAAATAATCATTGACCAAAGCGGCGTGACCGTCAATGCGGTATAAGCAAACGGGGATATCGGGAAACAAGCGATTGAGCTCGGTATTGGTAGGCATTTGCTGACCAGCCCATTGGGTTTGATCCCAACCTCTGCCTACTAACATTTTGAGCCCTGGATGCGTTGCTTTGTATTGTTCACAGCGATGCATCATTTCTTGAGCCGAACGTACCCCACGTAAATCTACGCCCAATAGTTGCTTGGCATACATCAACATATGTCCATGTGCATCAGTCAGGCCTGGATAAATTTCCTTGCCCTGGGCATCAATGGATTCATCAGCGCGGTATTTATTAAGAATTTGACGCTCAGGTCCAATTTCTACAATAAGCCCATCTTTAATGGCCATGGCCTCTGCTTGCGTATTGGCGTCGTCGAGGCAATGAATAGCAGCATTATGGATGATTAAATCTACTTTTTGCCCTTTCATACATGAAAAAAGGACAACAAAAAGCGGTAATACGGACAATAACTTTTTCATAGGATTTTAGAATGGATAACCGATACCAAAATTCAAATAATTGGGAAGAAAAGGCCTTGGCATGATGGCCTTCACTTGCTCAAGGCTCATGTTGAAATGATCCATGCCTTCTTGGTAGTAGGTTGCCCGATCTTTGAAATCTTGGAAAACCCAGCGTGCACCATTTGCAAATGCAGGATCATAAACAGGGAAACCGACGTCTAGTCGCAAGATAAAATAATCGAGGTCGAGGCGTAATCCGAGACCAGTCGAAATGGCTAATTGTGGTATAAATGTTTGAAATTTAAACTGGCTACCGATGCGCGATGCGTCTTCTCGGGTTGTCCAAATATTACCAAAATCAGTAAATACTGCGCCTTTGAGCACAGACCCGAGATCGAAGCGGTATTCCAAAGCGCCTCCAAAACGGATATCGCCAATTTGTGTAGCCAAACGGCTGGTGTCGAGGTGGTATTTATAGGCGCCCGGACCCAAGGCTCTGGCGCGCCAACCGCGGTTGTCATTCGAACCTCCACCAAAAAAACTGTAGTCATAGGGCATGGAAGTTTGAGAATTACCGTAAGAAATTCCGGCCCCAGCGTGCAAGCGTAAATGAAGACTGCTTTTGTTTTGCAAACGCAAGGAGGTAATAAATTGATTATCGAGACGCACGAACTGTGAATAAGGCTGTTTGCCCAAAAGGTATTGACCATTGAGCGTGTCTTGTTGCGAACGAAAAGCATAAAGTACGTTACCAGCAGCATCTAACGCACTATTGAAATAAAGTGTACCGTTGTAAAGTCTTTTCTTTCCGGGCTTGTCTTCTTTGTCTTTATTAGAATATTCGAAGGTAAATTTAAGATCTTGCCAAATGAACTGATTGCTATAGGTATTGAATAAAAAGAGGTCGTTGACTTGATTGAGCTGGGCCTCAAAAGCTGCCGATTTTTGGATAATCACATATTTAATAACAGAAGCGCCCGGCAAGCCCATCTGAAAAACTTGGGTTTTGCCCACCAGGAACTTCCAGGTATAATTGAGTTGTATCACCCGACGATCAAAGATCGCGCGCTTTTCAAAATTCATTGCCGTACTAATGACCGTTCTTGGCTTTTGACGTTTACCGAGCAAGTTCACTGGTGTAGGAAAAAGCCCGGGTAAATCGAGTTTTAAACTTGGGCCGAGTTCAAAGGTATTAAAGGTCCTTCCGGCAGTTACAATTTGTGTTTCTGTATTGGCATCAAAGACCGGGGGTTGAGACTCAAAACCTCCTCCCAATGAAAAGGTCAGGCGTTCGGCTCCACCAAAAAGGTTTTTGTTTGTATAATTTAAAGAAGCAGCTGCACCCAATAAACCAAAACTAGAAGTAAAGCGCGGGTCAAAGGCCCATGACTGTTTTTTAGCGGGTTCTAAGTAATAATGTACGTTCAGTTGATTGCTACCCGTCATTTCCTCGATGTAGGGCTTAACTGAGGAGAATACACCAAGCTGCACCAACGAACGATACGAGCGGTCCAAATAATACTCTTTGTAGGTGTTTCCTTGCTCGAGGTAATTTTGCATTTCGAGCACTGCAGGACTCAGCCATGGTGCGTCTCCATTGTATTTGATGGTCATACTGCGCCAATTACTTTTGGTGCCATACGGAACTTTTAAATCTGCTGCCTGTTTTTTGGAATAGAATAATTCGTTGTAAAGGAATTGTTCTTGGGTGCTTAGATATTGCGGTTGCAAAGAATCATAGATACTCAGCCCTTTTTTTGCCATGTCATTTGCAAAAGTTCCGGATACCGATAATGTATCAGCCAAATGAAAAAATACTTTATTGATTTTTGTTTCTCTGTACGGAATGCGAATGAGGCTGTCTGGATTTGAAACGGAAGGCACATAACGGTCCTCAAATTGAACAATCAAATGTACCGTCATGGTTTGACGGTTGGTATCAGCCTGAAACTGAATGCTACTACTATTGAACTTGTAGACGCTTTCATCTCGTAAAAATTTTGCTACTTTTTCTCGATAAGAAACCAAGTAATCCAAATCGAAAGGACGACCAATCAGCGGATGCTCACCAATAGGAAGGTATTCTTTTTTGATTAGTTTTTGATGGAGGTCTCGGAGCAGCCGCGGACCAACGTAGCTTACTGAGTCAATGATGTATTGGCTCCCCTCATTTATAAAGTAAGTGGCTTGCACCGACTGCTTTGCTTCATTGAAAATAAGTGCTGAGCGAACGCTGCCGTAGTAATAGCCTTTTTTAACCAAATAGCGTGCGAGCTGATCTTCGTTTTTATGATGGAGTAGCGTATCGAATACCACCGGTTTTTGACCGTACTTGTACTTTAGTTTTTCAGCCCAAATAGCTTGTTTAAAGGTGCTGTCTGGTGGGTTTTTGTAGCGATAATCTGACTTTTTTTGATCAATAGCACGCAAATTCCGCTTTTCGTTTATCTGTTGAACTTTTGCTTTTTTTTTGCTCAATTTGGCCTCAAATTGCGCATATTTGCTTGCTTTCTTCTCTGCAACACGCGAGGAATCTATTGCATTGTACAACCAAAGTTTCCAAGGTGCTCCAAAAAAACGTGCATTCGGTTGCTGACGCAGTACTTGCGAGAGCTCAAAGCGGTCGAGTTTAGTGCTGAGCGGATTTTCAATAGTAATGGTTGTATTGCGCAATAGGTAATTGCCCTTCGGAACATTTTTTGCCAAACGACAGCCCGCCAAGAGCATCGTGGCAACCACAAATAATTGTACTTTTGAAAAACGGCGCATTGTGACACAAAAGTAAATAATATTCATCTTGGAAAAACTCAGTCAGCAAAAGATCAAAGACCTCAAGAAATTGCAGCTTAAGAAGTACCGCGATCTCCAAAAAATGCTTTACATCGAAGGTGAAACCATTGTTAAGGATCTACTGTATAATTTTCCAAATTTAATAGAGGCATTGATCATCCAGGAAGATCAAATCGAAGATTTCCAACACACCGAAACCGCTATTTACACGGCAAGTGCTCAGGATCTTCAAAAACTTACCCAGCTCAAAACGCCCAAAACGCTCAATGCCATAGTGCACTACCCTACTGCTTCAGCATGGAAAGAAGGACAAAAAGCCCTCTTACTAGATCAGATTCAAGATCCTGGCAACCTCGGAACAATAATTCGAACAGCGGATTGGTTTGGAATTGAACATATTTTTTGTGCACCCGGAACAGCAGACTACCTCAACCCAAAAGTCATTCACGCCTCCATGGCCTCTGCTTTTCGCGTAAATTTACATTACCAGCCTCTCGCACCCCTTATCCAAAAATATCCGAGTCAATCCTATGGCGCATATATGGACGGAACAAATTTTGAAGAAATTGACCCACAGCACATTCAATTTTTAATTTTGGGGCACGAAGGCCACGGCATTAGCGCAGCACTTAGCGCACTACTCCCAAATCGGATTGGAATTCTGCAAAAAGGAGCAGCCGAATCTTTAAATGTGGCAGTTGCAGCCGGAATATTGCTACAACACCTCAGTAAATAACAGATTTCATTAGCAAGATCAGGGAAAAGGCCGTATTTTTGCAAACTTCCCTTTTTTAACGATGCTAGATCTCGATTTATACGAAGCCAAAAAACTCTATCCTTTTCAAGAAAAGACCGTCAATCAGGTCTTGGATGAACTCAGAAAAAACGGCAGCAATTTCAACTTACTCTATCAATTACCAACTGGCGGCGGAAAAACAGTCATCTTCTCTGCCATTGCAAAGCGCTATATAGAAGAATCTGGTAAAAAAGTACTCATCCTTACGCACCGCATCGAGTTGTCGATACAAACTTCCAAACAACTTTCTGCTATTCAGGTGCCCAATAAGGTCATCAATTCAGAGGTAAAAACCTTAGAGGACCAAAACGACTACACCTGCTATATTGCGATGGTCGAGACCCTCAACAACCGCCTCAATGAAAACGATCAATTCATTGAAAACGTTGGTTTAGTCATCGTCGATGAAGCACATTACAATAGTTTTCGCAAGATTTTTCAATTTTATGAAGACGCCAATATTCTCGGCGTCACTGCAACCCCACTGAGCAGTAACCGCAACCTTCCGCTCAAAGACCACTACAACAAATTATTGGTTGGCGAATCTATCTCTAACCTGATTGGTGAGGGTTATCTTTCCGATGCCGAAACTTACTCCTATGATGTCAATTTGCACGGGCTAAAAATTGGCTCTAACGGAGATTTTACGGTAAGTTCTAGCGATTTGCTCTATTCGAACTACTTTATGCAAGAAAAGCTCATTTTTGCGTATGAAGAAGTAGCCATCGGAGAAAAGACACTCATTTTTAATGCAGGTATAGAAACCTCTCGACGCGTAGAAGAATCGTTCAAGAAACTCAAGTATAACATACGGCACCTCGATTCTACTTTTTCTGACAAAGACCGCAAAGATGTCATTCGATGGTTCAAGGAAACCCCTGATGCCATTCTCACTTCGGTGGGTATTCTCACCACGGGTTTTGATGAACCTTCTGTCCAAACCATTATTATCAATAGAGCCACCCGCTCCCTTACGTTATATCACCAAATGATTGGCCGTGGATCTCGCCGAATTCCCAATAAGTCACAATTTAAAATCATTGACTTAGGCAACAACGTACGCCGTTTTGGGTATTGGCAAGACTACATCAATTGGAATGACGCATTTCGCTTCCCAGACCGCTTTCTCGAATCCAGAATTTCAGAGCTCGAAGACATGGAATTTGAGGTGGAATACGAATACCCAAAGGGTTTTGAACAACTCATCAAAACACACATTCTAGAAGAATTCTCCATCAAAGACTGCTATCTTGCCTGCATAGACAAAGGCGGAAAGGGCAAAGAAGCTATTGAACTATCCATAGAAAACCATTTTGCCGCTATTGCCGCCTCGGCTAGCAACCTCGATCATGCATTAGAATTACAAGTTGTTTTACAAGACCACATCGAACACCGTGTCAAGCACTATACCAAATGTATTTCAAAGTGCACCGACAACTACTTCAAATACCTGCTAGAAACCTACAACCGACAACTCAGTCAGAAAATCCGTTTAAACATAGAAGATTAGTCGCTTTTTGTTAATTTAGACCTATGAAAAAGTTGCAGCTCTTCTTGTTCTTGTTTCTATTATCATTCGGTGTACAAGGTCAAACAAAAATCAAGGCTTACCTCGACACCAAACAATTTTATGCACTTGAAGTAGGGCATTACTTAGAAGTCTACATCGAATTTGCAGGCTATACCACCCAATTTGTCGCCTGTGATGGCGGACAAAAGGCAACGGTAATTGTAGATCTTGCTATTGCGGACACCCTAGGCAAGGTTGTTTACAAAGATTTCTACGCCCTCGACTCTCCTATTTCTACAGACTCTACTCAAAATAACTTTCTAGAAATTGTTAGGGTTCCTTTGTCAGTAGGCAACTATACTTTAGCTGTTCAGCTCGAAGATGCCAACCGAGAAAAGAGCCAGATTACGGGCACCATTCCTTTTGAGGTTACCCCTCTGGACAAACAACTTGGTTTTTCATCAATTGAATTAGTGAATGTCGCCTTTAAAACTGAAGAAGAATCCCGTTTTACTAAATCAAATTATTACATCATTCCTTTGTTATCCAATTATTTTAACAAAGACATGAGCAACCTGCCCTATTATACAGAAATCTATGGCGCAACGGGGCCTGTAATAATAGAAAGAAAGGTCATCAATGCGCAAAACGGACAGGCTTATCCAGCGCTTCAATTTCAAGACACCTTGCCACGAGAAAACGTATTGGCCTTACTTCAACAAATTGACCTCACTGACCTCACAACAGGCACCTATCAATTGCAACTTCAGGCAACAGATATCAACACCAATCAGCAAAGCAGCCAAACTTTCGACTTCGAACGCTTCAACGACATCGAAACCGCATTCGACATCGCCTCTATGCTTATTGATCCCGCCTTTCAGGCGTCCATACATACCGATAGCATCGCTTTTTATTTAGAAAGCCTCATTCCCATCGCAAAACCTGGAGAAATCCGCACACTCATCGATATTCTCAAAGTCAATGATACCGCTCAAATGCGTCAGCACTTACAAGCCTTTTGGTACCAAACCGCTGGGGCTAAAGCATACCAACAATGGATCAATTACCAAAGTCAGGTGCGTTCGGTCGAAAAATACTATGCAAATAATTACATGGAGGGTTTTCAGACCGATCGGGGCCGTGTCTATCTCAAATATGGACAACCCAACACCATCATCGTCAAAGAGTCATCACCGAGTGAATACCCCTACGAAATTTGGACCTACGACAAAATTGGTATTTTCAGCAACCGTCGTTTTGTTTTTTATAACCCAGACCTCGTGAGCAACAACCACCGCTTGCTTCATTCCGATATGGTTGGTGAACTACGCAACCCTGCTTGGCAACAATTACTTAGCAAACGAAACACCGTAAACGGAACCGTAGACGACCCAAACATGATGAACGTCAAACACTTTGGCGGAAACTCCAATGATTTCTTTCGTCAATACTAAGTCTGATGTCAAACGCCATCATCATTTTGAATTACAACGGTGAAAAACACCTGCAAACCTATCTTCCAAGTGTAATTCAAAATAGCCCCAATTGGCAAGTCATCATTGCCGACAACGCCTCTTCAGACGCTTCAGTTGCCTTTATTCGAAACGAATACCCCACAATCCAACTGATTCAACTCAATCAAAACAATGGCTTTGCAGGCGGCTACAACCATGCCTTAGAAACCATAAAGGGGCAATATGAATACTACTTTATACTCAACAGCGATGTGCGCCTCAGCCCCAACTGGGATACACCACTGCTGGACTTCATAAACGCAAATCCTGAAGCCGCAGCCGTGCAACCTCAAGTTTTATCGGATCGTGACCACACGCTTTTTGAACATGCCGGCGCAGCGGGTGGTTACCTCGATACTTTTTATTTTCCGTTTTGCCGTGGTCGTTTATTTGAAACAGTGGAAACTCATCGCGGACAATACAATAGCGTCCAAGAAGTAACTTGGGTTTCTGGCGCAGCCATGCTGATTCGTGCACAAGATTTCCACGAAGCAGCGGGCTTTGACGCCACTTTTTTTGCGCACATGGAAGAAATTGACCTCTGTTTGCGCCTCGGCAATAAAGGAAGAAAACTATACTGCCTTCCCTCCTCGACTGTTTATCATTTAGGCGGCGGCACCTTAGCCTACGATAATCCTCGAAAATTATTTCTAAACTTCAGAAATAGCCTTTGGATGTTGGTTAAAAATCAGCAACGATATCTTTTTTTGGTGCTATTTATTCGCATGGCCTTAGATGGTATAGCAGCCATTCAATTCCTCCTCAAAGGCAAACCCATCTTAACTTGGCAGGTTTTCTTGGCGCACATGGCGTTGTACCGCAATTTTAGTACTTTTTACAAGAAGCGTATTAAAGCACAATACAAGCCATTTCGCTATCATGGCCTCATCATCTGGGACTACTTCGGCAAAGGTATCCGCCATTTTAGCATGCTTAACAAAAGAAAATTTCACTGATGAAATCCACTATCTCCTTCTTTTTGACCCTCCTTTCTTCGCTCACTGCCCTGGCTCAAATACCGGCCCTTCAAAGTACGAGTGACAAAGCGCAAAATATTTTCAATGCAGGTAATGGTTCAGCCAAACAAAAAGACCTTCTCCTTCCTACCATGTTGGTAAACCCTCTTATTGGAACAGGTGGGCATGGCCATACCTTTCCTGGGGTTTGTGCACCATTTGGCATGATGCAACTTAGCCCTGATACGCGCTTTGACGGCTGGGATGGCTGTGGAGGTTACCATTATTCAGACTCCATAATCTATGGATTTAGCCATACACATTTGAGCGGAACTGGCGTTCCTGACTACGGAGACTTACTCGTGGTTCCACAAAGTGGCGAAGCCAAACTCAAAGGCAAGTTTGAAGACCCAAACGGTTATGGCGCACGTTTTAGTCACGATAATGAGGTGGCTCGTTTGGGTTTTTACGAAGTACTGCTCGAAGATGAAAACATCCGTGTCAACTTATCCTGCACAGAAAGAGCGGGTATCCATCACTACACCTTTCTAAATACTGCTGAGAAAAAATATATTTTGCTCGACCTCAATTACCGAGACAAACTACGCAAATGCCAATTCAATGTACTCGACCAACAAAATATAAATGGTTTCCGTATTTCTGAGGCTTGGGCCAATGAACAGCACTTCTATTTTCATTTGAGCACCTCAATCCCTTATCAAAATTACCAACTCATTGATCAAAACGGTGCGCTTAAACTTCTATTAGAATTCCCCATCGAAACCAAAGAAATACTGCTTAAAGTGGGCATGTCTCATGTTGATCTCGACGGGGCAAAATTTAATCTAGATGCCGAAATCCCACATTTTTCGCTCGATCAGGTCTATCAAGAAAATCAGAAGAAATGGGAGCAAGAATTCCAAAAAATCAATTTGAAAGCAGACCAAGAAACAAGCCGTATTTTTTACACTGCTTTATTTCATTGCATGGTGGCTCCCAACCTAATGAGCGACGCAGACGGCCGCTACCGAGGCCGTGATCAAAAAATCCATCAACTCCAAGACCTCCAAGACCAACAATATACCGTATTTTCTTTGTGGGATACCTACCGAGCCAATCATCCTTTATTCACACTTATCGATCAAAAAAGAACGGGTGCCTACATCCGTACCTTTCTCAGACAATACGAAGAAGGCGGAGACCTCCCCGTTTGGGAACTTGCGGCTTGTGAGACCGAATGCATGATCGGATACCACAGCGTAAGCGTCATTGCCGATGCTTACATGAAAGGAATTCGAGATTTCGATGCCAAAAAAGCACTCAAAGCAATGGTGAGCACCGCTAACGCCAATGAGTTTGGCAAACTCGCTTATGCTCAAAATGGCTTCATTAGTTCTGCCGATGAACCAGAATCTGTTTCTAGAACGCTTGAGTATGCCTATGATGATTTCTGTATTGCAACAATGGCAAAAGCACTCAACGAAAAATCAATTGCACTCGAATTTGAAAAGCGCAGTGCCAATTTCGTCAATCTCTACGACCCCAATACCAAATTTATGCGTGCCAGAAGGGGCGCTCAGTGGTATGGCCCTTTTGATCCGGCAGAAGTAAACTTCAATTACACAGAGGCCAATTCTTGGCAATATTCGTTGTATGCGCCGCAAAACATTCCTTTATTAACCAATTTATTAGGCGGACCTGATTCTTTGGAACTTTGGCTAGACCGCCTCTTTACGACCCAAATGAAACTCTCTGGTCGCGAACAAGCAGACATCACAGGGCTTATTGGCCAATATGCGCATGGCAATGAACCTTCGCACCACATGGCCTATTTGTACAACTTTACGAATGCACCACACAAAACTCAGTATTACGTCGATCGCATTCTCAATGAAATGTATCAGAATGCACCAGATGGTCTTTCCGGAAACGAAGATTGCGGCCAAATGAGTGCTTGGTATGTCATGAGTGCATTAGGTCTGTATGCCGTTACACCTGGAAAACCTGTGTATCAAATCGGGCGCCCACTCGTGTCTACTGCCAAAATCAGACTAGAAAATGGGAAGTATATTCAAATCAACTGCAATAACCAATCCCAAGAAAATAAATATGTCAAGTCCGTATCTTGGAATGGGCAAGCGCTACAAAAACCGGAAATAACCCACGAAATGCTGATGCAGGGCGGAATTTTATATTTTGAAATGAGTGCAACACCAAGTACATCTGTTGGCATTCAAGACCAACTCGAATTACAAGCGTTTATTGCACCAGCACCCTTCATCAAAACTGAACAACGTGTTTTTCATGATTCCTTATTGATAGAAATTGATGTGGTACGCTTGAATCCAAGTGGTAAAACGAATACAGGAACCCAACTCTTCTATCAAATTGATGACCAAAAATGGCAAAGCTATCAGCAGCCGTTTTATATTCATTCCAATGCAAATATCTCCATAAAGGCAGGCTATAAAGAAAACTTGCTCAAAAATCAGGGATTGAATTATTGGAGTTCAATCGTGTCCTCATATTTCATTAAAAAAGACCCAGACGTTGAATTGACATTAAAAAGCACCTACTCCAATCAATACACGGCTTCTGGCAAAGACGCACTCATTGACGGCCTGCGCGGTGGCAATGAATTCAGAACCGGCGACTACCAAGGGTATTACAATCAAGATGTCGTAGGTATTATTGCGTTCAAAGAAGCACGAACCATTCATAAAGTTGGAGTTTCTTTTATCCGTGACCACAAGTCTTGGATATTTGCACCGAGCAAAATTACGATAGAGGCAAGCTTGAACGGATTAGCTTATTTTACAGTTGCTCAAAAAGACTTACCGCAAGCCACACCTACCGATAAAAATCCATTTAAGGATGAAGTATTAATAGATATAGAAAATGATAAAGAACTGAAATATAAATATTTAAGATATTCAATTAGCAATCCAGGACTATTGCCAGCTTGGCACTTAGGAGCAGGCAACCCTACCTGGTTGTTTGTAGATGAGTTGCTTTATGAATAAATAGAATCCAAATCTAAACAATAGGTATTCTGCCTTTCACAATGCAGTATTTGTGGTCTGTAGCTCCAAACTTTCGATAAAATAAAGCTATACTTTCTTGATTAGAGCCGATGAAATCTAATACCCTACATTCATCGACATATTTTTCAAGTACAGCATCAATCAAATAAACCAAAGCACCCGTTTTTTTACCGGCATCGTTGAGCGTCCCCTTCATGAAATAAAGCTGATCCTTCCACTTAAAAAACAACGCTGAGGCAACAAGCCTTTCTTGATCAAAAGCACCGACACAAAACGCAGCATTCATTGCTTTTGCTTTTACAAATAATTGCGCCAAACGCAGCCAACTTTCCTTTTTTAAATTACCTAGGTTTTCACCTTTCTGGGCTACAAAGAAAGTTTGGAAATCTTGATAAGTGACAGCTTTTAGTTTCAGGTCGGCTGCTTTTTTCAAGGTTCTTTTCACATTGGCAGAATAGCCATCTCGAAGCTCGTTGATACCCTCTTTCCAAGTCAATTTCTGAAATATACCAAAGTTTGAATTACTTATAGAGGGGATATCTAGATTGAGATGTACAAATAATTTTTGACGAAGTACACCAACAATTTCATCGGATTGCGGAGCTGAAAACACATGTAGCGCTCGGATAAATAAGGGTTGTAAATAGGCTTGAACACCCAGCCTCTTAGCAACGGGAATCCTAAGAATTATGTGCCCTTGCGCATTCACTAGGTATTTCCATGTAGGATGTAAGCAATCTTGTACCCATGCTTGTTCAAAAAAGCCAAGCTGATCGTTTGAAGCAACTTTTTGCTCGTATTGTCGTTTTAGTTCAGGACCTTCACTCTGTAGTTGCATTTGTCACGAAGTTAAGTAAAGCAGCAGAGCACGCAAGATTTCGTGTAACATTTTTATGTATTTTCGTTGAACGTAAAGACATTTTATTTATTTTAAAAAACCATGAAAAAATTCCTTCACATCGCCTTTGGTTTGTTAGTAAGCGCAAGTGCTTTTGCGCAGCAACCAGCCGCAACAAATGCTGAACCTAAAACACCTGAAGACCGCGCCAAATTTTTAACAGAAAAAATGGCTGCTGAATTGCAACTCACCGATGCCCAAAAAGAGCAAGTGTACATCATCAATTTGGGAATTGCCCAAAAAAATGAAGGCATTCGAACAAGTAATTTCTCAGAAGATGAAAAGCGCAGTATCGTTAAATCCAACCAAGAAGCGCGCATCGAAATGCTTAAGAATATTCTTACCGCGGCTCAGTTTGAAAAACTAAAAGCTGAAATGAAAGAACAGCGTACTGAAGGCGGAAGAGTTCACAACGAAAAACATTGATTGACTCCAATACGTAAAAGGCTCCATATGGAGCCTTTTTTATGGCGCAAAGGATTTTAATCGTCAATATGATTTCCGAATGATTAAAACTTCATGAACTTATAGGATTGCCGAACACCTGCCGTACTTAGAAGCTCAATCAAATAAAGCCCACTTGCCCAAGAACTTGCATCGAGTTGGTGTTTCCCAGAATTGATTTGTTGGGTTTGTAGTATTTGTCCGTTTATGTTGCGCACAGTGATCTGTACTTGCTCCTCGTGGCTCACTATATGCAGGACCTCTAAGAACGGATTCGGATACACTTGCACTTGAAGGGCTTCCATTTCTTGTATTCCTATGTTGCAATTATTATTTGCCAAGGGTGTTGGCAGTATGGTCGCAAAATCTAAGCCTGCGTCTGGGCAGCGCCCATAGGAGATATTTGCAATTTGTGGACCAAATGAAATCTGATCGTGTACATTCAACCCATTTGATAAATAGACGTACTCACCATCTGCACTGATTCTGAAATTGGCATGTAAACCTTGTTGCAGTGTATCTTTATCTGCCCAAACAAGTAAATAGCCGTTAGCCGGAATAGTTGTACCGGCAGGAAATGCCCAAGCCATGAGGTTAAGCGGATCATCAGAAAGGAAAAAACCAGCTAAATCAATAGGCGTATTAGTCGTATTGACTAATTCAATCCAATCGTCGTCTTCACCATTTAGATCAAAAAGCAAAGCGTCATTTGAAGCCAATACTTCATTGATGAGCAAAGAACCCACTGCCGGCGCAGGAAAAGTAACGGCTAGGGTATGAAATTCATGTTCGGCCCGCGCTGGTGAAAATTTGCCTGCATTATTGTTATCTGCATAAATATAATATTCAAAGTCGAGTCCATTCACGGGAACCTCAACACCATAGGTATGATCACCTGCTGCGCCGTCGTTATGGGCGCCATCGTCGTACATTTGAACCCGATTAAATTTGAGTGTGTGATCTGTGCGGTATCCTAGGTATACGATTGTTTCATTGCTCACATTTGCAATAAGGGTTGTTGTGGATCCATAATTTAAGGGCGAAGTTGTAGCACCATGACTCAAAATAGCGGGAGCTTGTAAAAGATAAGCTGCATTGGTACTAAAAAACTGAGCGCGTGCATCCATAAGGGCTTTGATGCCAGGTATGCTGCCACCACCTCCTGGACCTCCGCCCGTTACTGCCGTAGTTAAACCATTTAAAAACTGATTATAAGTATAGAATTTATAAGGATCTGCCTGAATAGAGGAATCAGCCAAGGCCATGAGGTTTTGCGCCCATGTTTCGTACTGACCGGAAGCAAACATTTCTTGTACCATTGTGCGAACGTGCGCCATGTACATGCGTTTGTAAAGCGGATTAGCCATGATTTGATGGATCAAAGGGTGGTTAACAGAGGTTGAGTTTGAAAAAGGATCTAAG
>JALRJE010000074.1 GCA_023268965.1 Crocinitomicaceae bacterium | reverse complement strand
ACACGCTACCTTCTGATATTCACTATTTATTCTTTGCGACCACTATTCCACGTGGAAAGCAATATAACAAATATGTGAAGGCGGCAAAAGAAACCAAGTATGAGGATTGGTTGGTAGACTTGGTTGCGGTGTCTTATTACGACTTACGCAACGATAACCAAACTGGATCTAATTTTGTCCCGATAAAAATCGGAAACAATGCGCTGACCAGCATTGATGCCAACGGTTTACAATTTTGGCCCAATCCTGTTCAAGGGGTTTTATATTGTAATAACCCTTCCAATCAAAGCGTACTTTTTCAGGTGTATGCCTTGGATGGAAAACTAATCCAAGAGGGAAATATTCAACCCGGACTAAACACCTTACAGCTTGAGCTTTTAGCGGGTATGTACATGATGAAGACACCACAATCCTTGCTCAAATTTATTTTCGACTGATATAGAGTGAATTTATAATCTTATAAATTCAATTGATAAAAGATATAGTTCGCTTTATCTTAAATTTGAACACAATCATTAATCAAATCGATATGAAAAAAATGTATTTACTCTTGAGTTTTGGCCTGGCGTTGAACCTTGCCGCTCAAAAAGGAAGGAAAAACGCGCCACCACCGCCTCCATCTGCTGCAGGTCAGTGCCCCGTGATGCACGGAGCTACTCCTCCACCTCCGCCCCCTGCTCCGCACACCAACCCCATGGTGAATCCGAACGGAAATACCAACCGTGATTGGTGGCCAAATCAACTCGACCTATCTATTTTGCGCCAACACTCTGAGCTTTCGAACCCAATGGGTGCTGGTTTTGATTATGAAAAAGCTTTTTCCACTTTAGATTATTACGCTTTAAAGGCAGATATCAAAAATGTACTGACCGAATCGCAAGATTGGTGGCCAGCTGATTTTGGTAATTATGGCCCTTTGTTTATTCGCATGGCCTGGCACAGTGCGGGTACCTACAGAACTGGCGACGGCCGCGGAGGTTCATCTGCGGGGCAACAACGTTTTGCGCCACTCAATAGCTGGCCAGACAACGGCAACCTCGACAAAGCACGTCGTTTACTTTGGCCCGTCAAACAAAAATACGGCAACAAAATTTCTTGGGCCGACCTCATGGTACTAGCTGGTAATGTCGCTTTAGAAGAAATGGGCTTTAAAACCTATGGTTTCTCTGCTGGCCGTGCCGACGTTTGGGAGCCAGAACTCGATGTCTATTGGGGTAAAGAAACCAAGTTTTTAGATGACCAACGTTATGCAGAAGGTCGTCAATTAGAAAATCCGCTTGCTGCGGTTCAGATGGGCTTGATTTACGTCAATCCGGAAGGCCCAAACGGCAACCCTGATCCTCTTTTATCAGCAAAAGATATCCGTGAGACCTTCGGACGCATGGGTATGAACGATGAAGAAACCGTTGCGCTGATTGCAGGGGGTCATACCTTTGGTAAAACGCATGGTGCTGGCCCAGCTAGTCATGTAGGCAAAGAACCTGAGGCTGCAGCCATAGAAGAACAAGGCTTTGGTTGGAGCTCATCCTATAAGTCGGGCAAAGGTAAAGACGCCATTACATCAGGTTTGGAAGTAACCTGGACCTCACAACCAACCAAATGGACCCACGCCTATTTCCAAATTTTATTCGGCTACGAATGGGAGTTGACCACAAGCCCTGCCGGTGCCAAACAATGGGTGGCCAAAGATGCAGACAATTTTGTTCCGGACGCATTTGACCCAAACCTCAAGCACAAACCGATGATGCTCACTACAGACTTGGCTTTGCGTTTCGACCCCATTTACGGACCCATCTCCAAAAAATTCATGGATGACCCTAAATCTTTTGAAGATGCATTTGCCAAGGCATGGTTCAAGCTTACACACCGCGACATGGGCCCACGTAGCCGTTACCTTGGCCCTGAGGCGCCAAAAGAAGATCTTATCTGGCAAGATCCAATTCCAGCACTTCATCATGCCGTCATTGACGCTACAGACATTGCTAATTTAAAAGTACAAATTTTGAAGTCAGGCCTTACAGTAAGTGAGCTCGTAGAAACCGCTTGGGCGTCAGCCTCCACTTACCGTGACTCCGACCGCAGAGGAGGTGCCAATGGCGCACGTATTGCCCTAGAGCCTCAGCGCAGTTGGGCAGTGAATAACCCAGCCCAACTGACAAAAGTACTGACCGTTTACGGGCAAATCCAAAAGGATTTCAATGCAAAGGGTGGTGCCAAGAAAGTATCTTTAGCAGACCTCATTGTTTTAGGTGGCGCCGCAGCGCTCGAGCAAGCGGCAAAGAATGCTGGGGTTACTGTGAGCGTTCCGTTTGTTCCGGGGCGTATGGACGCCACACAGGCGCAAACTGACGTCAATTCTTTTGCCGTGCTCGAACCAATGGCCGATGCCTTCCGCAACTATAAAAAGTCTCAATACACCTTCTCTACCGAAGAATTGATGGTCGATAAAGCACAGTTACTGGGTTTAACGGCTCCCGAAATGACTGTTTTAATTGGTGGAATGCGCGTTTTAGGCACCAATTTCGACGACTCAAACAAGGGTGTTTTCACCAAAAATGTCGGTACTTTAAGCAACGACTTCTTTGTGAACTTACTTGATATGAATACTGTTTGGAAGCCAACTGACACCAATCAGGAAGTTTTTGAAGGTCGCGATCGCAAAACAGGAGCCGTCATTTACACGGCATCACGATCAGATTTAGTTTTCGGATCACATTCAGAACTTCGTGCTATTGCTGAAGTTTATGGTAGTGCTGATGCCAAAGAAAAATTCATCCAAGATTTTATCGCTGCTTGGGATAAGGTCATGATGGCAGACCGCTTTGAATTGAAATAAACGAGTCTGAATGATCATTAGTATAAAAAGAAAACCCCGCTTTTAGCGGGGTTTTCTTTTTGTTCTTCGTTGGTATATTAAACCTCAAGTGTTTTACAAAATTCTTTAATCTCCTCTCTCACCCTTCTGAACTCAGCCATGATTTCTTCTTCTGTTCCTGTTGCTTTTGCAGGATCTGTAAAGTTGTGATGAATGCGCTTAGCGGAGCTTGGAAAAACTGGGCAGCGTTCACTCGCATGATCACAAACAGTGAAGATCAAGTCAAAAGGGATATCTAGGTATTCGTCTACATGATTAGATGTGTGCATACTGATGTCAATGCCGTCTTCTTTCATGGTTGCAATTGCGCGCGGATTCACGCCATGGGTTTCTACACCTGCGCTATACACATTGGCTATTTCTCCATGAAAATGACGTAAATATCCCTCGGCAAGTTGGCTCCTGCAGCTGTTGCCCGTGCATAATACTAAAATGTTCTTTTTCATCTATAGTATTTTTTAAAATACAAACTTGCTTTTACCAATAGAATCAGTGCTGGAACTTCTACCAAAGGTCCAATGACACCTGAAAAGGCTTGTCCGGAATTGAGGCCGAATACGCCGATTGCCACAGCGATGGCTAATTCAAAATTATTGCCAGATGCTGTAAAGGCAACCGTTGCGGTCTCGGCATAGGTGGCACCTGTCCATTTGGCCACAAAAAACATTAAAAAGAACATCGCTAAAAAGAAAATAACCAATGGCAGCGCAACCTTCAACACGTCAAAAGGTAATTCGGCTATGAGTTGTCCTTTCAAGCTAAACATCACGATAATCGTAAAGAGCAATGCGTACAATGTGAAGGGTGAAATTCGCGGGATAAATTTGGTATTCAGATAGGTTTCGCCTTTATTAGTTGAAACCCAAAAGCGCAAAATGACTGCAATACCAAAAGGCAAACCTAGATAAATACCTACGGTTTTGGCTACTTCCCAAAAACTGAGGTCAATTTGAATGGAGTCAAAACCAAATAGCGGCAGCATGATTTCCAAGTAAAAGTATGCGTATGCTGAAAAGAAAAAGACTTGCAATAGGCTATTAATGCCTACCAGGCCTGCCGCTAATTCACGGTTGCCGCCAGCGAGTTCGTTCCAGACAATCACCATAGCTATACAAGGCGCCAAACCAATAATGATGAGGCCAGTTAGGTATTCAGGGTCGTTTTTAAGAAAGGTGGTGGCCAATAAAAACATCAAAAAAGGCCCCACAATCCAAGTAATCAAAAGTGAGATACTAAGTAGTTTTCTGTTTTGAAATACAATCGGAATTTTCTTGAAATCGACCTTAACGAGTGGAGGAATCATCATGATGATCAGACCAATTGCAAGGGGAATATTCGTTGTTCCGATAGAAAACTGATTGATCGAGCTATCGATGGATGGAAAAATATTGCCGATGGCCACGCCAATGCCCATAGCCAAGAAAATCCAAAGCGTAAGGTAACGGTCTACGAAGTTGAGTCTTTTGTTTTTCATTTGTACGATTTGATCACTAACAACAACCTGAGTTTGGCGCACAAACGGTTGATTTCTTTTGCATTTCCAGTGGTAAATGCTCGTCAGAAATACCACAATGATCTGGAGCTAGGCAAGTTGTTTTTTTAGCCATAAACTGAAAACCGAAATCTTGTATGCTCAAACCGTACGTTTCAATGGTTTGCCCTTGAAATTCAACTTCGAGCTCTTCGTCTTTCAGACCGAAAAGGCCTTCTGATTTTTCAATAATATCGAGTAACTTCTTTGTGCTGAGGCGATGGTCTGTGTCGTTGGCCAGCCAAAGTTGCATAGAGGCCTTGCGCTCTTGACGCAGCACCCCACCGCAGTCTATATAATTTTTGAGGATGAGGCCGATTTCAGTTATGTGGTAGTGTGCACCCACAGGCAAGCCGTTGCTTAGCAAGAATTGTGGATTGGCGTCGGGTTTGGCTAATTGTAAAGCACTTTTGAACTGAGAGATTTTCATGGGCAACAAGTTTGAGGAGTTGGTGAATGGAGTTGATTGCTAAACTGTATGATGAGCGGTAATGATTCTTGGTTTAGGCAATAACATACAGAGGTACCAGCAATGGTTCCTTTGATGAGGCCAACTGCTTTAAGTTCACTTAAATGTCGAGAGATACTCGCTTGAGATAGCGGCAATTCTGCTACGATTTCACCACAGATACAAGTTGTCTGCTTGGAAATGTATTCCAAGATGGCAATTCTTGCCGGATGCCCGAGTGCCTTAAAGATAGCGGCCTTATGCAGGGTTTCAGAAGAATAAGCATCTATTTTGGTTAAGCCCATGATCAATTTATATATCGCAATATTACGATGAATAATGCCAGCACGGATAACAAACACCATTTTTAACAAAAAAATAATCAGCTCCTATCTTAAACTTCCTGCGTCTTTCAAACCCTTATTCCAAGCATGCGCATTGCGGATAGCAGGAAGCACTTCTTCAGGTGTGTTGACTATAGTATACAAATACTTGAGTTCATCGGGCATAAATTGCTCATTGACTGCTTGTTGCATCATTTGATGAAAGGCATTGAAATAACCGCGTGTATTGAGAATAATGATAGGCTTTGTAAACTGTGCAAGCTTTTTGAGGGTAATGGATTCCAGTAGTTCTTCAAAGGTACCAGGACCACCCGGTAAGGTGATGAGCGCATCTGTCCCCTCTAGGAACTTAGCTTTGCGCTCGTGCATACTTTGGGTGTAAACGAAGTCTGAAACACCCTTATGTCCCCACTCTACCTCTTTCATGAATTCAGGCATAATGCCTTTGATCTGCCCACCTGCAGCCAAGACGCTGTCTGCAAGTTGCCCCATAAGACCAGATGAACCTCCACCAAATACAATATTCACATTTTGTTCAACGAGTAAATGCGCCAAGCGTGAAGTAGCTTCAAAATAATCGGAATGGATACGCCCACTAGAGGCGCAATAAACACAGACTTGCATTATTAAAGTTAAAATTATTTTTCTAATTCGATTTTAGTTTGCCATAAGGGCAACCCGCTTGTATCGTTGATTACAATCTTTAGGACTCTCGTTTTCAGTTCACCCTCAACGCTTAATAACCCATAATTTCTTACCGCTATATGACTCCCTTCTACCCGCAGCG
>JALRJE010000047.1 GCA_023268965.1 Crocinitomicaceae bacterium | reverse complement strand
TTTTCAGGTTTAATTTACCAGTGTAAGTAATGACATTGGTAGAATCTATGAATAACGCATTGATGAGTTGGATTGTAGTCTCTCCTAATTTTGCCTCCACTTGAATCGGTACAATAATCCAATCGGGTTGATACTTCAACTGGAAATCCAGTTGAATAGTTGCTAATGAAGGATTGGCAGTCAAGGTTTGAAAATAAGCATTTTGAATTTGAACACCGCCCACTTCTTCCAACCACACATTGCGATAAATACCAGCGTGGTAATAAAAGTCGAGGTCTTTTAGCGGTTTGCCCGGCGGGATGCTTACATCTTCGGTGTTATCGAGATAAACCTCCAATAAATTGGAAGAATCTTTTATTGCGCTTGTCAAATCAAATTGAAAAGGCAAGTAACCTCCCACATGAGTACCAACCTCTTGACCATTTAAAACGACTTTTGCCGTGTGCATAGCGCCTTCAAAATGAATCAAGAGCTGACGGCCCTTTTGCAACTTGTAATCAAAACGTTTGCGGTAGACTACATGCCCAACAAATTGACTCGTCATGACGAGGGGTTCTAATTTGGGGCTATGTGGCAAAGAAACAACAGAAATTGGGTCCGTTTGCTTGATTTGAAACTCCCAGTTGTCATTGAATAGGGTGCGCTGCAATTGGCCTAAAGAAGTGGAAACACAAAGTAAAGCGAACAGGAACGTAAAGTATTTCATTGAAGATAGACCTAGAATTTAATACAAAAATGCATCGAGGGCAGGTGAGGGGCGCCCGTTGTCTTGCCAACAATTCAACTGATAACCACTCCAAGGTTTAGCACCTTGTGGCTCCCAATAAAATACACCTAAACATTGCTTATTGGGCACATCCAAGGCGACGCCAATAGTGGCCATAAGCAAATCTTTGGAATTTTGAACTTGCCAGTAATCGCCGCCTACCTCTACGATCATGACGGGTTTGTTGTAGCGCGCAACCATATCATTTAGGTTGTTGCCAAGGTCTGAAATGGTAACCGTGTAGTCTGTGCCCAGCCAATGAGGATAATAAGATGCGCCAATGATATCAAATTGGGCGCCGTTTTGCTGCATAAGGTCAAAAAACCACCTGAATCGGCCGTTGTCATTTCCTTGGTCGATGTGCACAATCGTTTGGATCGCGGTATCTATATCTTTAACTGCTTGGTTGCCCGAGTTGATGAGTTGTGCAAGTTGCAACGGATTATTGACGTGGCCATCTGGCCAAAGCATACCGCTTGGGATTTCGTTGCCAATTTGCACCCATTTAGGCGTAACGCCGGCTTGTTTCAATAATTGTATGGTCTGAAAGGTGTGGATATAAACTGAATCTTTGAGTGCAGCAAAAGGTACGGCAGCCCAAGTGACTGGTTTGGTTTGATGACCGGGGTCTGCCCAAGTGTCGGAGTAATGAAAATCAAGCATAACCGCCAGGCCTTTTGCTTTGGCCCTTGCTGCCATCACAGCCGTTTCTTCAGGGCTACAATGCCCATTGATTTTATCTGAATTGGGATGAACGAAAACACGCAGGCGAATGGCATTGATGCCACGGGCCATCAGTAAGTCTAGGCAATCGGAAGGATTGCCGTTCTCGTCGTAAAAAACATAGCCTGTAGCTTCCATTTGGGCCAACCAACTGATGTCTGCACCACGAAAGAAGGTCGTTTCAGCTGGAGGTACAGGAGGTTTTGGTTTTGGCTTTTCCTTGTCATTACAAGCTAAAAGCGTAAATGAAAAAGAAAGTAAAAGGAAGGTGGTTAATTTCATTTGTGCTGTTCAAAATTGATCAGAATATTGTTGGTCTTTCTTTGCCCTTTAAGAAGATAAATATCGCTAAAATTTTCATGATGAGGCGCATCAGGCTCCGCTTGTTGCTCTAAACAAATGCCTGAATAGCGATGATACCTTATTTCATCTTTTCCAGGTATATTAGTTTCACCCCCAACATATACTTGGAAAACCGGTTGGTTGGTGTCAAATCGGAGTTTGAACCCATCTGCTGCAATGAGTTGAGCTTGTAGCTGTTTCGCGTTCAAAATAAAGGAAAGATCGAGCCCTTCAAATAGAGAATGAAGTGGGTATTCTAATTTATTTAAGGAAGGGAGGGAAGTATCACCTTTTATTGGAAGCATCCGACCAGTTGGTAATTTCTCATTATCGAGTTCTACGTATGAATCTGCAGCAATCCAAGCTTCGGTATCCAAAACACTTCCTTGATGCCCATTCGGATTGAAATAGGAATGTTGTGTAGGGTTGGCAAGAGTATCCTCCAATGCAATGCTATCAATTTTTATTTCTAAAGCGAAATTCTTGAGTGTATAGCTGACCTCACATCTCAAATGACCCGGATGTTCAATATCACATGCTTTTGTTTCTAACAAAAAAGTCACTTGAGGGTAAGGAATTTCTTCGAAAGACAGCAATTTCCAATTGACATTCGAAAAACTACGTTTTCCGCTATGTAAAAGATGCGGACCTTCATTGGCCTCGAATTGAAAAAAATCATTCTTGAAAGGAATCTTTGCATTGGTAACTCTTCCTGCGATTGGACCAATAATTGCTCCGAAATAAGCGTTTGGTCTTTTTTCGTAGGTTTTTCGATAAGTTTCCCAATCATTATAACCGAGCACTATATCGCGTTTGTGGAAATCTGGTACTTCAATTTCAAATTTTTGTAGCGTGGCACCAAATGAAAAAAGGGTAACAGCTGCGTTGGCATTGGAAAGTAGAATTTCCAAAACGGGATGTCCGTCTAGTTGTTCACCGTTATCTTTAATTCGAACTAATGGGCTCATCTTATTTTCTCAACCAAATTTGAAACAAACCGTGCCATTTGGGTAAAACTTAGTGGCTTGTTGTTGGGTCATAATCAAAGATAGAAATGATTGATCTAAACAAAAGGGTAAATACTCCCTTATTTATCCTTCAAAAGCTTGTTGGATATCCGCGATGAGATCCTGAGGATCTTCAACTCCGATGCTTAAGCGAATGAGTTTTTCGGTAATATTCATTTTGATTTT
Organism: Crocinitomicaceae bacterium; assembly: GCA_023268965.1. Classification (GTDB taxonomy): domain Bacteria; phylum Bacteroidota; class Bacteroidia; order Flavobacteriales_D; family Crocinitomicaceae; genus UBA952. The sequence goes on along the minus strand of JALRJE010000047.1, from coordinate 2,505 downwards.
AGAAGGTGCAGGTATATCTACATGGGTCATGGTGGCGGGGTGTTCAGCCAAACTTTCTGTAGAGCCCAAACTAACAGCGAGTTTAAATAGTTTGAGCTTATTGAGAAATGCAAAAGCTTTTCGCTCATCACCTTTGATGTCAAAACTGATCATGGCGCCAGGCCCTAAACACTGTTCTTTGTATATTTTTTGGGACTTTTCCGAGACAATTCCGCCTTCACCTAAAAAATAAACCCTTTCTACCATCGGATGCTTCGAAAGAAATTTGGCAACTTCAATAGCATTGGACTGTTGGCGCTCCATTCTGATTTGTAAGGTCTCTAAGGAGCGTAACAACATCCAGGCTGTATGCGGTGAAATCATATTGCCAAGGAAGGTGCGCAAGGTCTTTACACGGGTAATGACCTCTGCTGTACCCATCACCGCCCCGGCGATTAAATCAGAATGGCCACCCAAATACTTGGTTGCCGAATATATGGTAATGTCTGCACCAAGTTGTAAAGGTTTTTGCCAGATCGGGCCTAAATAAGTGTTATCAACTGCAACATAAACCTTATGGCCATTTAATTCAGTGTATTTTTTTCCCAATTCGACCATTTCAGCTATAGAAAAGAGGTCGTTGGTTGGGTTTGCGGGTGTTTCGATGTAAATAAGTGCCAACTCTTTGGCTTTGCCGCTGGAAGCTATTTTTTGCTCGATTTCTTCTTGGTGATCATTGACACCAAACTCTATGGCTTCAATCCCGAATTTTGTTAATACATGATGAATGAAATGATGTGTGCCCCCATAGACAGGCGCAGAATAAAGCAAAAGAGCTCCTGGCTTCAAGAACTCTAATAAAACGGTTGAAATGGCACTCATGCCCGACTCAAACATTGCTGAACCTGCAGCCGCATCCCATAAGGTGAGGCGGTCTTCAAGAATTTCTAAGTTTGGATTATTGATGCGGCTGTAGATGAGGCCCAGTTCTTCATTGGGCCGACTTTGCCGATGCCCGTAGGCAAGTTCAAAGAAATCCTTTCCTTCTTCTGCCGAGGCAAATACAAAAGTCGAGGTTAAGAAAATTGGGCATTTGACTGCACCTTGGCTAAGCTCAGGCTTGTATCCATGGCTCATCATAAGACTTTCTGGTTTCATAAGTTTGTTATTGATGTCTGGTAAAAATAGCTGTTCTTTGAAGAATAGAATTGAGTTCACATAGAATTCACAAAGAATTACGAATTTTGATACATGAAGATACTGCTGACCACCATCCTAGTTTACATTTTTACAACGCCTTTGCTCGCGCAAATATGGAATGGCCCCATGATTGGTCATGTAACGCAGAGCGAAGTCAAATTATGGGTTCAAACCAAGCAAAGCCAAACGGTTGCTTTTGCGTACCGAAAGTTTCCATCTGAGGACCAATGGAGCTATACCCAATCGTTTGTCACCAAACAACACGAGGCCTTTGTTTGTGAGCTTACCCTCGCAAACTTAAGCCCAGGGCAAACCTTTGAATATAGGGTGGCCATCAATAACGAGCTTCAAGCCGCTATTGGCAAGCAACAATTCACCACGACTTCACTTTGGGCGTATCGATCGCCGGTTCCAGATTTTTCTTTTGCGATCGGTTCTTGCACCTACATAAATGAGCCCGATGCAGACCGCAAAGGCAAACCCTACGGAGAGGCCTATCAAATCTTTGAAAGCATCGCACAAAAACAACCCAACCTCATGCTTTGGCTTGGCGATAACGTTTATTACAGAGAGCCCGATTGGACCTCCAAAAGTGGCATGATGCACCGCTATACACACAGTAGAAATATATCAGAACTACAGCAACTATTGGCCAATACACCACAATATGCCATCTGGGACGACCACGATTTCGGACCAAATGATTCGGACGGAAGCTTTATCAATAAGGGCTTGAGTAAAGAAGTTTTTGATTTATTCTGGGCTAATCCGGATCAAAACCATACCAATCTAAACGGGATTACCAACCAATTTGAGTGGGCCGATTGTCATTTTTTCTTGCTAGACAACCGCTTTGAACGCGCTCCAAACCAACGCAAAGACGGCCAGCGCACCATTTTAGGCAAGTCTCAGCTCGAATGGTTAAAAGATGCCTTGGTTTCGAGTAAGGCGAGTTTTAAATTTATTGCGCTCGGCGGCCAATTTTTGAATACAGCTGCTGTTTTCGAAAATTACAGTGCCAACGGATTCGATAAAGAAAGACAAGAGCTCATTGACTTTATTTACCTCCATCAAATAAAAAATGTAGTTTTTCTCACTGGCGACCGCCACCATAGTGAAATGAGTATACTCAAAGTAGAAGGTAAGCCTACCATTTACGACCTGACCATTTCACCACTCACCTCAGGCGTACACGACGCAAGTAAGGAGGCCAATACGCTGCGGGTAGAAGGGAGTCATATAGCGGTAAGAAATTATGGGTTATTAAGCGTTGAGGGTGAACTGAAAACGAGGGTCCTAAAGATTGTAATCAACGATACAAGCGGG
>JALRJE010000046.1 GCA_023268965.1 Crocinitomicaceae bacterium | reverse complement strand
ATGAACGGCACGCTTCTTCAAAATGGAGGCAATGCCATTTTTAATCTATGCCCAGGTAACTATACGGTAAGTGCAACAGGTTCTGGTGTAACACTTACCTCTCCTTTTACCATCGGCACTGGTACACCAAACCCTTGTTCCGGTCTCGGCATGAATATCGCCGAAACCATGGCAAGTAACCAAAACGTTTGCGACGGTAGTATTACCGTTAGCGTGTACGGAGGATCAGCACCTTACACTTACCAAATGTCGGGCGTACCAGTAACTGGTGCACCAAATTTCAACAATTTATGCGTTGGTACCTACAACCTGACTGTTATTGATGCCAATGGCTGCACCTTGAGTCAAAATGCTAACATTTTATATGATACCACTACGACCAATCCTTGTGCAGGGTTTAACCCTACCGTTTCCGTTACCGATTGCAGTGCGCCTGCGGCTTGTGATGGAGCCATAGCTATTTCTTGTGCCACATGCGCTCCTTTTAGTGTGTTATGGAGCCAGGGATCAACAACCTATACAATTGATAATTTATGCGAAGGCACCTATGCTGCTGTTGTAACAGATAGCAATGGTTGCACATTCAACACCACCCAATTTGTTGGAAACAACGGAGGTGGAAACATTGACAGCATCAACGTCATTGGGAACTTGTCTACTGGTGCTAATATCACGGGTACTTTAATTTCAAGCTGGAATTATAATTGCGACATCGAATTGTCTATGCTCGATACCGCCTATATGGTTTCTGCTACATTTGGCAATGTCTTCAACCAAGATAGTTTGTATACCGTTTGGTATTTAGCAGATACAACTGGTGCCTACACTTACATCAATTACGCTTTCTATGCGCCTCTTGCAACTGGTACTTACAATCTAGTATTGCAAGTCTACTGCCCGATTAAATCTACACCATTTTATTATAATATCATTACGCAATTTGATGTTCAGAGTGCTGGAATTGGTTCTGCAGCACCCATAGCATTAACACTCTCCCCAAACCCGGTTCAAGATATCCTATCTATTCAAGGTATGAACTCAGGAAACTATCAAATCTTTAACGCTGCGGGCCAATGTATTCAAAAAGGTTACTTTGATAATCAAATAGAAGTGAGCCAATTGACAAACGGCACCTACTTCTTAAACATAGGTACTGAGATATTACCATTTATTAAATTGCATCAATAAGCGTTCAGAAACGAGAAACGCTCTCCAAAGAAAAGGGCCCGTAATAGCGGGCCCTTTTTGTTGATATCATAAAAAATATGTTCTGAGTACCAAGTTATCCTTTACCTGATTTTATAGCTGGTGCAGATGGTTTGGGTGAGCTCGGTGTGGAGGGCCGAGGTGTGGAGGGCCGAGATGTGGAGGGTCGAGGTGTTACAGGATTTGATGGCGCGCTTGGTTTGGCTGAGGGCCTCGGTGAAAACTGATTGTTTGGCTTTGGTGTTATTGGGCTGCTTGGCCTGAAATCAATATGCTCTTTGCTCACCGATTGTGGTTTTTCAATGGTGCCTTCAGGTTTGCTACCTATCGTTTGCGGACGGCCATTTGGATGTTTTCCTTCAGAAAAAGTGTGTGCATTATTATTGAGTGCCGGACGCTCGATTTTATTGAGAACAGTGGTTGTAGGCCCGGGAATATTAGGCGTGGGGGGAATGTTTGGCGCTATGTTTAAATATCCTTGATCAAAAATACAACCGCCTAATTCGTCTGCTGGCACACCCATTTGCAAACAACGTTGGCGCGCTTGTTCTCTGGTTTGGGCGTTCATTTGGGAAATATTCATGTGTATTCTAGGAAAGCTTCGGTCTGTATAAGATGCAGTTGAGGTACCAGGGCGATAATCAAAGAGCGTATTAAGGTCTGTGACGCGCCAGTCCTCGGCAAAGTTCTTGGCTAAATACGCTTGAAACTCTTGCTCCGCTAGATTATTCATTTGGACAGCATCTCTTGAGTCAAAAGCATAAGCTGATGCAATAGAAAGTGCGGCAATGTTATTCGGACGCGGCATGTTGGTGCGGCTATTGAAGTCGTCGTCGGCAAAACCGTTGTTGTTACCCAATAGGCCCTCGTAAACATTGCGGTCACAATCAAAAATCCCGACTGTAATGTTGACAAAACCCCTAGACCCTGAACTGCGCAGATCTACCACAGTTGTTTCACCAGTTGGCCATGCAATCGTGTAATTACGTCCATCTAAACGGACTACACCTCCATGAGGCAGGTAATAACTTCGACCTTGCAACTGAATAGGCATGCCATCGAGTCTAAGTGGTGTTTGTTGTATATCGTCGGGTTTCTCGCCGGCATAAAAGCAAAGGCGGTCTCCTGCAACGTTCATGGCAACGGCTGCATTCAAAGAAAAGTTATCGTCTTGCGCACGCTGACGTGTTTGTACCTCAAATAAACCATTCGCATTTTTGGACAACACAAATTCGCCAACTGTTTGAAAAGAATAAGAAGCCCGGTCATAGGATTTTAGATGTGGGTCTCCAAAAGACCGGCCATATGTTCTGCTGCAGAAACTATGCTCAAGCATGGTTGAAAAAAGCCCAAAATCAGTATTTGCATTATTGGTGGCAACGCTTTGATTTTCTTGTACCATTTGCCGAAGGTCTTGTCTTTCTCTTACAGGAAGCATGCTAAGCATTTCGTATGGTGTGAAATCTTCAGGAAAGGTACGATCCGGAACATGTTTGTTGGCTGCTAAAGCTTGAATTGCTGCCGCTAACCATGCGCCGCGGATGTCGTCCCAGCGCTCGAGGTGCTCTTTAATAGGGGTAAAAGCTGGGCTCGGGGTTTGTGCAAAAGCATTATTGACAAATAACAATAGTCCGGCCCAAAAAAGTACAGTTGTTTTCATAAATTAGGAATTGTTGATACTCAGTAAGCAATAAACGGGCCAAAATTACTCAATGAATTTATAGCCTATTCCTTTGATAGTTGAAATGTGATTTTCGCCAATTTTTTCTCGGATTTTACGAATGTGCACATCGATGGTACGGTCGCCAACGATGATGTCCGTGCCCCAAACTTTCTCTAAAATTTGCTCGCGTTTGAAGACCACATTTGGACGAGAGGCAAGGAGGGCAAGTAACTCAAATTCTTTACGAGGTAGTTGAATTTCATTGCCGTCTTTTTCGATGAGGTATTTTTCTCTATTGATATGAAATATCTTATTAACGGGCTCGATTTTCTTGTGATGCTCACTGCGTCTGAGCATTGCCTGGATGCGAGAGAGCAAAACTTTTGTTTTGATCGGTTTAGAGATGTAGTCGTCTGCGCCAGCATCTAAACCTGCTATTTGGCTGTAATCTTCGCTTCTTGCGGTCAAAAAGCAAATGAGGATATCTTGGTAACTTGGATCTGCTTTGATACGCTCGCAAACTTCGATGCCATCTAGTTGGGGCATCATGACATCGAGCAAAATAAGGTCGGGTTTTTCTACCTTAATGTAGTCCAAACAAGAATTGCCATCGGCAAGCGCATGAACTTTATACCCCTCTTTTTGAAGGTTGTAAAGCAAAAGTGTGCGGATGTCTTCTTCGTCGTCGACAATAAGTAGGTGTGCTGATTTCATCCTAGTAAAATTAGGTATTCTAAATTTGGCAAAAGGAGTGCTCTATTTTTTTTTATGAAAAATTTAACAAAACGACGTAACCAAATACTAAAAAAGCGCTTAACTTTGCAGGACTAGTAGTAGGTTTAGGTTAATAGTCAGGAGCTTTGGTTTACCAAAGCTCTTGGCTTTTATAGACGCTCATGAAAATCAAAATCCTCATGGTAGAGGACGATATCAATCTAGGTATCGTCGTTTCAGATCAGCTCAGAGCCGATGGCTACGCAGTTTCCCTCTGTGAGAACGGAGCCGAAGCCTTGCGCCGCTTCCAAGAGGAGCATTATCATCTTTGCATATTTGACGTCATGCTACCTGTTAAAGATGGGTTTACGCTTGCCAAAGACATCCGCAAACAAAATGCAGAAATTCCGATTCTTTTTCTATCAGCCCGAAGCCAAACTGAAGACAAAATTCAAGGGTTCAACGCCGGTGCCGACGACTACCTTACAAAACCTTTCAGTGTTGAAGAATTACAACTTCGGGTAAGAGCACTGCTCAAGCGCGTCAAGCTTCAGGTAGATACGCAAGAACAAAAAGTCGTCCAAATTGGAAGTTACCTATTTGACATCGAAAACTTCACCTTGCAATCACCGAGTCAATTGCTTACCTTGACAAAAAAGGAAGCCATGATCTTGAGAACGCTCTACAAATTCAAAAACCAACTGATTCCGCGCGACGTCATTCTGAACTCCGTTTGGGGACAAGACGACTATTTCGTGGGGCGTAGCCTAGACGTTTTTATTACCAAATTGCGCAAATACCTCAAAGAAGACCCCAGCATCCAAATCAACAACGTACATGGCGTTGGCTTTAAATTTGAATGTCAAGAATGAGCCTGTTAATGCTTCATTTAGAAACCAGTACAAAAATTTGTAGTGTTGCACTTTCTCAAGATGGTATCCTATTGGCACACAACGATCAAACCGGAGATGGCTACATCCACGGTGAAGCACTCACGCTCATGATCGAAGCATTGCTTCAAAACGCACACAAAACACTTCAAGATATAAAGGCCATCAGTTTCAGCTCAGGGCCAGGCTCTTATACGGGTTTGCGCATTGGATTATCTACAGCCAAAGGATTGTGCTATGCCTTATCTATTCCTATAATTGCCATACCGACGCACCAAATCCTATTCCAAATGGCCATGCAATTTGGCTCAGAGGGTCCTCAAAATACAATTGCGCTTCTAGATGCGCGTCGAACTGAAGTCTACATGGAAGTATTTGACGCACAAGGCAAAAGCATTCAGCCCTCGTGGCTCGTTTTCGAATGTCTTACTGTAACAGTTTTCAGTTCATTATCTAAATGGATAACTACGAAGATTGAAATTGAAAAGGCCGATCCTTTTCCAATAAATTACTATCCAAAAGTTTCGTCGCCTTCGGGGTCAACTGCCAAAGCATGCGCTGACGATCATCTCGACCCGACTGAACAATCCAATCATTTTGACACATTTGCATTTTAATACTGTGCAAAGCACGAATATTAATTTGTGAACGCGCAACCGCATGAGCACGAGGCATTTCTAGGCGTGCATCATTTAAACCAGTTTCGTTTAAATATTCATTAATGCGTTTGGAGAAATACTCTTCAGGAGTGGGGTGAATAAAGGTTGTCCCCAAAACCGAGA
>JALRJE010000032.1 GCA_023268965.1 Crocinitomicaceae bacterium | reverse complement strand
TTTGTAATCTATTGATTTTCAATTATATTAAAAAAATAATATTATTTTGTTCGAACCCCTCCGACTCCACAAAGAAAAAAAAAGCCCTCGGATGAGGGCTTTTTTGTTAAACCTTGTTTTCAGTATATTCCCCTACTCGACTTCAACTTTTGCAAAAGCCTCCTTCGCGAGCTATCGTTATTAAACGTAGAATAAGTACCTTCGCTAATTCTAATCAACTCCTTACATTTTGAGTCAAGAAGAGCGTTCCGCGGCAGCATTTACAGAGCAATTTATCAACCAGACCCATCAAAACATATTTTTGACGGGCAAGGCCGGGACAGGTAAAACGACGCTGTTGCGCAAAATCAAAGAGACGACCCATAAAAATGTGGCTATTGTGGCGCCGACCGGCATAGCGGCCCTAAATGCTGGCGGCGTAACTATCCATTCGTTTTTTCAGCTACCGTTTGCAGGATTCATTCCTGAATTTGGTGTGCAGCCCGATTTTTCTCAAACGGTGAAGTTTGAAACGAAGGAAACGCTCAAACGGCACATGACGATGAATAAAACCCGGATTCAACTCATCCGGAACATCGAACTTTTGATCATAGATGAAGTCAGTATGCTGCGCGCTGACCTCCTTGACGCCATCGACTGGACGCTCCGCAATGTGCGCCGTATTCATGAACCCTTTGGCGGCGTTCAGGTCCTTTTTATTGGCGATTTACTGCAGCTTCCGCCGGTGGTTAAGCAAGAAGAATGGCAGGTCTTGAGTCGGTATTACAACGGTATCTTCTTTTTTCATGCGCGGGTTTTTCAAGAAACACAGCCACTTTACATTGAACTTTCCACCATTTACCGCCAACAAGATCAAGCCTTTATTCAGGTGCTCAACAACCTGCGCAACAACGAAATTAGCGCGGCCGATGTCGAAATACTCAATCATTACGTTCAGCCTAATTTTGACCCAACAAGCAACGAGGGCTACATTACACTCACCACCCATAATGTGAAGGCCGACGAGATGAATGCAAAGGCATTGGCAGCCTTACCAGGGAAAAAAGTTAGCTACGCAGCTGAAATTACCGGAGACTACCCCAAACACCTCTTTCCTCTAGAAGAAACGCTGGAACTTAAAATTGGTGCCCAAGTCATGTTTGTTAAAAATGATTTGTCATTTGACAAGCATTATTTCAACGGAAAAATGGGGAAAATTGCAGCACTCAGCGATCAAGAGATCACCGTCTATTTTCCGGAAGAAAAAAAGACCATTAATGTCGAAAAATTTGAATGGACCAACATTCGGTATGCCTTGAACCAGGCTACAGGTGAAATTACCGAAGAAACACTTGGTACTTTCGTGCATTATCCATTGAAGTTAGCATGGGCCATAACCGTTCATAAAAGCCAAGGGCTCACTTTTGATAAGGCCGTGCTCGACGTAGCCGATGTTTTTGCCCCTGGCCAAGCTTATGTTGCACTTTCGCGTTTGCGGACTTTGGATGGCTTGGTATTAACCAAACCAATGCGCATGAACGGGCTATCTAATGACCAACAAGTGGTGGCGTTTAGCCAAAATAAGGCTCCTGAAGACCAACTCGCAGCATATTTAACGCAGCATACCAAAAACTATTTAATCAATACCTTACAGCAAGCCTTTGACTGGTATGAACTCAGTTCCAAATGGGCTATACACGAAAGTAGCTATCAAATAGTGGGTGTCAAGAGTGAAAAAGCAAAAAACAAGCAATGGATCGCCCTTCAAAATCAAATCATACAATCGACCGCAGACCCTGCACAAAAATTTAGAAAGCAATTAGACCAAATTGCACAGGCGCCAAATTTTGACCTGGCGTTTTTAAATGAACGCGTTGTGGCCGCTTATCATTATTTCTTTAAGTTGTTCGATGCTGTACTGAGCAGTAACCTTAAAAAAATTGCAGAACTCAGCAGAGCCAGAAAAACCAAGCAATATGCTGAAGAACTAGAAGAATTAGATGAGCTCCTCACTGCCACTATTCTAAAAATTAAAAAAGCACGCATCATCATTGAAACCTTAGCCTCAGGTCGTGAAATTTCCAAAACCACCATGTGGAATACCGAAATCTCTTCTTACAAACTCGCAAAAATTGCAGCAGTTAAACAAGAATTGAAGCAGGTGCCGAGCCTACTCGACGATGAAGATGAAGTCATCGACACCATTTTTGAAAAAACAGTCAAGAAAGATAAAGGGGGCAGCCATAAAAAATCGACTTACGAACTCACCCTAGAACTCCTCGAACAAGGTAAAGATGTAGCTGAAATTGCCAGTATACGGCAGGTTTCCAAACAAACCATCAACAACCATTTTGTATACCTGATCAGAAGCGAACAAATTCAATTGAGCGACGTTATGCAGCCCAAGCGCATCAGAGAGCTCGAGAGTATGTTCGATGGCTTTACAGGCACCTCTTTAGGTCCGCTCAAAGAAAAACTAGGCGCTAAAGCAAATTGGGATGAACTCAAGTTGTATCAGGCGTATGCACAATTGCAGTAAGCCCATCAAGGGCTCACCAAGTTTATGCTGATATTGAAATAGAGTGGATTGGTGAGGTTATTGATCATCACATACCCAGGTTGGTCTATTAGTCCAAAAGCACGGTAATTTTCTTCGCCATTGATGAGTCGGTCCATATCAAAACGATAATTGATTCTATAACCTCCTTGGATTGAAAGCCAAATAAACTCTTTCAATGAAAATTCATACACCATTCGCAATCTGATTTCTCCTCTGCGAATTTCGAGTTCGTCGTCGCGCATTTGAAAGGCATCTACACTCGAGGTGTTCCACATTCTGTAGCTTTGCCCCTCTAATTCAAAACCAGCAAACAACATGTTTCTACTATTGATTGTTCTTCTGACGTGGGCACGAGCAGGAAATAATATTTCTGTTCCCCATTTATTTCGGGTATCGGTTGAGTTGTAAAGTACGACAGGAATGTAGTTGATTTCACCGACTCTGTAAGTTCTTGCCAAACCTACCCCCCACTGCTTGAGTTCTGATGGTCTTTTACCGTAAATCAAAGCTGCAGAATATTTGAGGTAATTGAGCGGCATCATATCCTTTAAAGTATAGTTACCACTGTAGTCGGCCGAACCTTGGAAAAGTAAAAAATACTTGTCGTTCAGCGGCTTGAATAAAGTAGTGCTTAAACCAGCAGTTTTTAGCCCATATGCACTCAAGGTCTTCAACATCGGGTTTTCTAATGATGCAGGGTCGGCAAAATTGTAACGTTGCTCCCAATAATTTGCGCCAAGCTGCCAAACCAAGTTGGTCTTTGCAATGACAGGGATATTGAAGCCTATCCTCATGCCATGAGAACTCAATACTTGCGCATCTTGGGCAGTTAAATTAAAACTACCAGGACCCGTTTGGATAGAATTCAAGGTGTCGGCAGACATGTTGTATCCCATTTGGTAATCGTAACCAATACTAATGAGCTTGGCCGGACTCAGACCTTCAATTTTGGGGCTACAAAAACGGCGCGCGCCCTCTTCGGTATATTCAACGTTGTCGTAGAGACTGTAGTCTTCTTCAACGATGATCGTATCCGTATTTTCAGGAACCTGAGCCCAAATGGTACTACCGGTACTGAATGCAGCCACTACAAAAGTAAATGGCAAAAATTTGGAATGGAACAACATACGTTTATTTTTTAATAGCTAATCGCTTCCAAACGTCTGTTCTACCAAGAACAGAAACGCCAATATAGCCGCGAATGTTAAGTGTATTTTCATTTGTCATTTTGATCACACAAGAATAGGTGCTGCCGTTGAGTGCATCGTAAATGGTGCCGTCGGCCCACTCATCGTTGCCTTTGTAGGTGAAATCTTTAAGCATTCGGTAGCCCATTAAAGGAACTTTCTGAAGGTCCGGATCAGGATTATTTTTGTCCGTTTTTGGTTTCTTGGTTACAGGATCAATAGGCTCCTTGATCCAAACAATTTTGCCGTAATATTTGGCACCAATTTTTTCGATTTTAACACGTGCCCTACCGTTACTTGGTTCCCAAACACCAATTAAGCGATCACCACCCGTATTGGTAGGCGCAAAAGACCAAAATAAGGTCGCAATAAAAGAAAAAACAAGAATAAAAGATAACTTTTTCATGGGGATATGTTTATTAGTTAAGTATTTGGTTTGCATTAATTGAGGAACTCATTAATATTTAAGTTCAAATTCAAAGGAGCCTTTTAAGGTCACATTGGCATTCACATCATTGACAAATGAGGCATCTAAAATGACATAAATTTGTTTTTCTGCAAAGTAATCCGTGACTTTCGCCTCTTTTGAAGGCTTTAATTGCACCGATTTTGAACTGCCCTTGATTGGATTGATCACCGCTAATTCTTGCATCGAAAGGTCTGGATTGTCAGAAGCAAAACTGAATACTAGGGCATTGATGTCCTGAAAACTTGCCGGTTCTTCACTTTGAACGGTTGCGTTCTTAAGGACAGCGTTTTTAATTTTGATTCCTTCTTTGTAGTCGTCGCCGAGAATTTCTTTGAGGTCAATTTTGGCAACGTATTGAGCGGGATTGGAACCTTGAAACAAAGGCCCTGCATAGTCAAATTGAATCTCATTGAGCGTGTAAGACTTCGTGTTTTTTGGGGCATTCAGCAGCTTCATTAGCCAAGTGCCAAGGGCAATAACGACAAGCACCGAAGTAAGTATGAGTAAGATTTTCTTCTTCATTGTATAGTTTTAGTTTTGTAAATATATCAAAAATTCAAACATTCAAACAATCTGCTCAAAACGACTCTCCTACCACAAAATAGAAATAGCCACCTTCTCGGCCATAGCCGTAGTCAAGACGAATATTGAGACGCTCGGCAGGGTCCACTACAAAACGAAGGCCAGTACCAACGGAATATTTTAATTTGTTGGCACTTAAATTCGAAGATGGACCAAACACATCGCCTGCACCTGCAAAGGCTACTGCGCCAAAGCGCCAAAAGAGCGGGAAGCGGTATTCGAGTTGGCTTGCGAAAAAATGCTGATCTCTAAACCGATTTTTGGGGTAACCGCGCAAGATGTCGTCGTTACCCAGAGTAGACAAATCTAAAAAAGGCACCTCGCCAAAAGAAAATCTTGCTTTAGTTTGCCAAGCCAAAACATGCTTGGGCTTGAATTTCCAGTACTTCTGATAGGTGGCATTGATCGTCTGAAAAGAAAAAGTACTCTTGAGCAAAGGTGAGAAAAAATAGGTTGAAAACTCTGCGTAGTGTCCTCGATACGGATTGATAATGTTGTCTCGAGTATCTAGAATGGAAACCAATCCGAGCGCAGAACCAAAACCTCCGTTGGAACCCATTACAGCGCCACTCGCAAGTTGACCATTTGCGGCATGATTGAAATTGTATTCGTGTCGAAATTCATAATCAAAACCAAGGAAGAAACCAGGTCTAATTTTTTTAAGTTGCAATGTTTTGAGCACAAACAATTGATAGCTATATTGTTCTATTTGCAGAATTTCTGAGTCATTTCCCAAGCCATAGAATCGATCGGGAAAGTCGCGGTAGCGCAAATCACCTTTGAGAAGGTAATTTTCGTCTTGTGTGAAAACATGCCAAGACGCCCAGGTATCTAGTTGCTTATTTTGGGTGTAGTCAGCTAAAAATTGAATATACGATACCCTCGGATGAATAGGATTGGAGGCTGAAGGCGGTACCTTGAAATAATATACACCAGCGGCTCCGGCTGCCCAGCGCGTATCTGGTGTAAAATACAGCAAGGGCAATACAAAAACTCCATTTTTGGCTTCTGCAAGTGTGTCAGACAGCGGCACAAAACCCATGAACGATCTGGGCTTCTTAAGCGTATCTAATGTGACTTGGGCCCGCCCAACTATTGAAGAGCTAAACCATGCAAAAAGACCGAAAATGAGCAGGCGTTTCAAGATTGTTTATGTTTTTGCAAAGTGGCAAATATAAACCTAATCTCGATTGTTTCTACTTCAGTTCAATATACTTCAAAAACTCGTTCTTGGTAGCTTCGTTTTCAAACTTGCCGCAGAAATTAGCCGTAACCGTACTGCTATTGACGTCTTTTACCCCACGTGAAGAAACACAAAGATGCGTGGCATCGATTACTACGGCAACGTCTGTTGTTTCGAGTGCTTCTTGTAAAGCTTTGGTGATTTGCATAGTGAGGCGCTCTTGTACTTGAGGACGCTTTGCAAAATGTTGCACAATGCGGTTGATTTTAGACAATCCGATCACCTTACCTGATGAAATATAAGCTACGTGTGCCTTACCAATAATTGGAACAAAATGATGCTCGCAGTTGGAATAAAATAAGATATTCTTCTCGACAAGCATCTGATTGTATTGATACTTATTTTCAAATAGTTTAATATCTGGAAAATTTTCAGGATTGAGCCCACTAAATATCTCTTTGACATACATTTTAGCCACCCTTCGAGGTGTTCCGCTGAGGCTATCATCTGTACGGTCTAAACCGAGAATATCCATGATGGAACCAAAATGCGCTGCAATCTTTTCAATTTTTTCATCGTCTGAAAGCGCAAAAGCGTCTGCTCTGAGTGGTGTATCTACGGAAGTACTGACGTGCTCATCACCGAGCTCGTCTATGAGAATGTCAATGTGTTGATTGGAAACTGAATAACCGTTTTGTTTCATCTTTTTGTTTTTAACTTAAACAAAATAAAAGAAATAAAGTTCAAAACGACACAATTATTGTCCTCATTATCTGTTAAGTGTTGTATTTTTTTGCAACAGAAGCAACCAATTGACTTAACTTTACGTACATAAACTTGAATTTAAAAATTATTTGTTGTGAAAAAATCTACCTTATTTTTAGCATTAGCCCTCGGACTCAACACATTTGCTCAATCTGTGAAAAGCGAGCAACTCACCTATACTTACGTCAAACTACCCACCAACCCGGTACAACCTAAGCCAACTGCTTACATGGCAAGCGTTTTTGCTGCTTACGAAGCTGAAAACCAAAGATTACTCGCTCAGTTCGAAGCAGACAAAGCACAAGCTGAAGCAGATTACCAAAGAGACCTTGCCGATTTACCCAACAAACAAAAAGCAGCCGACGATAAATTCGAGCGTGAAATGAAAGCTTGGAACGAAAAATCTACCGCCTCTAAAATCATAGAGAAGCAAGTACTCAACGAAAACAACCGCCCTGTTAAAGACTACGTACCACAACCTTATCGTCGTACAATTGCCATGCCGATCATGAAAACAACATACGACTACAATTCGCTGGCATCAACTTACCTGTTTATAGATGGCCTACAAAAAAGTGCTGCCAATGCACTAAACTACACGGTTACACTTCAAGGATTTGAGGCTACTCCAGCAAAGATTATTTCTGAAGTCAAGAAAGAAGTCACGCGAAAAGACGGCGTTAGTACCTCAAGAGACGTTACTTACTACCATATCGAGTTTACGTATCGCCACCCGATGAGTTTCCGCGTTTCAAACGCCATGAACCAAGAAATTTATGCGGCAGCCCCTGCCGAATTCACAGAATACAAGTTATACAAAGGTTCAGCTACCAAAACGCAACCTTCAATGGATGTGAGTGCGGTTGTCAAATCAATGGAAGACAAATGTTTACAAGAAAACCTCAAAGCAATAAACCACATGGTCAATGACCGCATTGGTTTTGAACGCACCGATGAAACTTTTGAGTTGTATTATGTAAAGTCAAAAAATGAGTCGCATAACGACATTTTAGATGCCTACAATGCGGCAACTTTGGGTTTCAAAATGCTAGGTACCAACGAGGCACAAGGAAAAGCTGAACTAGACAAAGCCATTGTTATCTGGAAAAAAGCACTTGAAGAGTCTGAAATCGATAACAAAAAAGCCCGCATTGACAAGGACGTCACGATTGCCATCTACTTCAACTTACTCGAAGCGTATTTTGCCTTGCGCAACACAACAGAAGCTGACGCTATTCTCCAAACCATGGGCCGTATGGACATCTCTAACCGCGACAAAAAACAACGCGAAGCCTACGAGCAAGCCTATATTGATCTTAAATTGCGCATGGCCGCCAATGGTTTGTAATCATTGAAATTGGGAGATCTCAAAACGAGTTAGTTTTACTTTTTTTGTCGATGAGGTTTTCCAAAAGACCCGCCGCGCCCCACACATGTGTGCAACCTTAGCCAAAAAACCTCTTACGATATACACTTTTCCCAAACGATAACCCAAAGAAATATAAAAAATACCTGATTTAGACTCTACAATTAAGTATTGATGGGAGTAAGTTGGCAAAGAAGATTGCACTGCTTGACTGTGTAATTGCTTACTTAAAACGGGCCAGGTTTGAGGGGTATGATGGCTGCGTTTAATTTGCTGTTTCAATCTTAACCAATTCTCTTGATAATAAACCCTAGTCTTTCGTTTGAGGGTTAAAGAAGTAGCCGTAGGCATAGGATATACTTGACATAAATCACTATACATCGGGCCTTGATAGGCAAAACGTTGGTCGCCGTCAATGGCTGGCTCACTTGGAGCGCCCTCTTCATCGTACCAGCGAAACGCATACTTGAAATAGGCCTCGCATACATGTGGTTGGTATCTAATTTGGTAAGCCCTCCCGGAAGAATGCGGCTTGTTGATGACAAATAATTGTTTGAAGCTCTCAAATGGGCCTAGATTCCAAAACTGCATATACTTTTTGTCTACTGCTGCGGAATCCGGGAGCACAGGACTATATACGTTTAGAGGGGTCCATTTCATTGTTTCACCTCGTTCATAGGTCAAAATCTCGAACAAACCCATTCCCAATTGCGGATGACCCGGAATAAGGATGCTGTTGTGTAAGGCAGAAGTATTTTTGATCTCTAACTCCAAAACAGTATACTGATCCGAGCTTGTCGGGACTTGCTTGAGCGTCAAACTCAGCTCGGTGGGCAGTATGTCTGCAAGTAAAACACCTGGAAGTACTAAGGATAAATAAAAAATCAATCGTTCCACATGTAGTATTTAGGAGTAATCATTTGTTCGGTGTTCAATTCTTCTTTGGTATACCGATGATTAAATATCTCTATTTCCATATCAGGGTAAATAATAAAGGTTACACTTGATGAATCATAGGCACTCATATCCATGAAAATCATTTGGCCGTTGCGGCGTAAATGAATCCGTACAGCTTGGTGAAAATCTCGAAGACCGTTATATTCAGTCTGAGGAAGGGGTTCGAATTGTTCCGAAAAATGCTGATAGGCCAAAAAGACAATTGCTTCTATTTCTTTTTTGGAAAAGAGCAGCGAATCTATTCGCTGCATTTTGATGAGCCGTTCCAAGCCCTGTTTGGTTTCTAGAGTAAGACTTGGTAGGTCTTTTCTTTTATGAATCGATGCATATTTTGGATTAGGAATCCCCATCTCGTAGAATTTTTCAAAAATCAAGCGCCCATCTGCAGCGTATTGGCGGCACCAACCATCTCTCAAACCTGCGCTATATCTGTAATCAAGCAATACCTGGCCAGTCGAATCTAATTCTTGATACGGGCCATGCAAGCTATCCAAAATGGTATGCAAAGTACGAATTTTGATCCCGTTGCTCGCATAATACTCTTTGTAACACTCTTTGTTCTTGTATTCGATGCGGCTTTTAAAATTTCCATTCGGGTAATAAAGCTCTTGCACTTGTTTAAAAAAGCCGTCAGCGCGTGTTTCAGCAATAAAAAGCTGTTCTAACACCATTTTCGGGTACCAACGTTTGACTTCTTTATAACTATTTGAACCCTTTTCTTTATGAATTTCTAAGCGCTGCCATTCGCCATTCGGATAAAACTCAACCAGCGAGGTATCTTGCCCCTTGCGGTAGTCTCGGCGACTATGCAGTTTTCCATCGTTGTACCACCATGTCTCTATGCCTTTGGTGCGATCCAGGAGTTGAATGTCAACATCATGTGTTTTGATACCTGCTGGCGTCCATTCGCGCAAGAAACCGTTGGCACCTTCATCTAATACTTGCTCTAAAGTAAGCTGGCCGTTCTCTGCCCATTCTTTTTTATTGGGTTCAAAAGGATGGGCCGAATTCAAATCATAGATGTACCAAAAGGATGGTTTTCCGTTTGGATGCCAACCTTTCCATTCACCAATAGGAACATCGTTTAGATACTTACGCTCTGTTTGTATTTTTCCGTCTTGAAAATAACTTTTAAAAATTCCATTTAAGCTGCCATTCTTATAAGTTCCTTTTGCTTTGAGCTTTCCATTTTCGTAATACGTCAAAACAGGGCCGTTCAAAGACCGGTGCTCATGATTTCCATCTTTGATAAATTGGTGCTGTTTGCGTTCAAATAATTCACCACCGTCGTAATAAGTCAGTTCGGCACCAAATGGAACCATCAAATACGTGTAACCCTCTTCGTCTAACGTATGGGGAGGATGCCCACTTTTCTCCGATTCTTGGAGTTCACTGTATCTGATCCAAGCATAAGACCTTTCAAAGCGCTTTTGCCCTTTTAAACCATACTCCACAGTTTTCAGGCAGCGGCGACCTTCCTGATTCAAATAATAAATATTGTGGGTTTGGAGTGGACCGTTTTCGTAATATACTTTTTGATCAATGAGTATAGAATCGTTGTCCCAGATAGAGAATTTACTCCGAACCCTAGGATTACCTTCAAACGTATTGAGTGTTTCTTCGGTTAGCCTTCCCTTTACGAAGGTTCTGCGCTCGTATATTTTGCCTAAATGCAGAATTTGACAAACCCCTTCACGCGGCGTTTTCAAATCATCTTCGTAGTAAGTTGAGAACAAGTAATGCCCGCCTTTTTTATTATGTGACTTGAATTCGCAGTTGTCTTGGGTAAATGCCTGAGAAAAAACAAAAATGAAAAAGAAGAAGTATAGTGTTTTCAATTGATCTTTAGAATACACTCAAAAGTAACGATATTTACTTTACAGCAAGAACCTGAAGCGTTGCAGATGCCCCATTATGGTAGGCTCCTTCATGCACCTCGCGATATACTTTTTCAATTTGTATGTGTTGAAAATTGGTAGAAAGTAACAGTTGCAATTCATCAACACTATACAAAAGATCAGGATGCTGCGGGCCGCCAGTTCCAAAGCTCAATTGTTCTTGATCATAAACCTCCATAATGAGTTGGCCACCTGGTTTCAATGCAGCATAAACTTGTGGCCAAATATGTTCCTTCACTGATTTTGGAAAATGAGCAAAAATTCCAACGATTAAATCCCAAGTTTCAGCTTGCAAGTTCATTTGACCAAGGTCAGCACAAACACAAGTAACTTCTACCCCATTTTGTTTGGCTAAAGTCTTCGTCTTTTCAAGACCCGCCTCTGCATAATCTACGCAAGTGACCTCATTGCCTAATTTGGCTAAATAAACGCCATTTCGACCCTCGCCCTCTGCCAAGCATAACACTTTTAAAGCGGCACCTATTTCTTGCGCTTTTAAAAAATCATTGGCTTCTTGGCCATACGCATAGGCCGCCTCGGCATAGCGTTCGTTCCAGAATTCTTTCATTGTACACTCAGTTGTTTAGTAAGGACATGCTGATCGTTGAAAATAAGTTGAATGGTGTACGTTCCTGGCTTTAAAGCAAGTTCTTTTAGATCGAGTGTCTTTTTAGCACGCTTGATTTTTTCATAGTAGACCTCATGTACCAAGCTCCCCCCAGCATCTAGGATAAAACACTCCACATTGGCTTTCTGATCGAGTTCAAATGCCAGAAATGCCATCTCTTTCGATGGATTCGGAAATAAATTCACTTGGAAATTTGGTACCGGAATTTGCACTTCTATGGACCCTGTGGTGCTTTTTTTCAACCAAACCTGATAAATAACAGCGCTGGCATCAGTAACTCCGGTATTATTGGTTGTAAATGGGTTAATTGTCGGGCTTTTGATGCCGCCAACTACATGCCCAATTAGGATAGAATCGGCAATCAAAGCCGCTAGGTCAATAATATCTGAGGCATAATGTGGCACTTGTTCTAAATGAATGAACTCCGCACTTGCGCCAAGTAAGGCCGGCATTTCTGTTCCGAGCACAAATTCTTGGTAAGCACCATCTTGGCCCTGCGCCAAGCGGCTCATGGTGCGCACAAACGGCACATTCGGATCATTGACCAGTGAGCCATTTTGATAGTAATATTGACTCAAGCCACCTAAAAATAAATGGTGCATGGTGCCACTGGCGCTATCATAAGCACTAAACTTACTCGAGTGATAATTACTGAGGTACTGACTAAAGCCATTCACAGCAGTATGCCCACTGCTTTTAATTTCTACTGGATACAAAAAAGGTAAATCTGCATTGAGTTGAAATACGCCCGATGAAATGAGGTAACCAAATTCACCGTTTGGATATACATGTGATACCAAATTGTAGTCTCTGCGATGCAAATTGACTTGATCCGTTGCGAATTGGTAATTGAGCACGGCTAACCCTTGACCCGGTGCGCTTAACTCAAACTTTTTAAGGCCGTCAACGTATGCCTGAACAAATGTAGGGTTGTTCATAGGATTGTAGCGCCCGTCAAAGCGGTGCCCTCCTACCAAATAGTATTGACTGCCAATTTTTCCGAGATTCCCTCCAGTAACGGCAAAGCGCTCATCCTGAATTTGTTCAAAGAAAGGGCCCAGCGCTTGATTGGTGATCAGCGCGTTGATTAAACCATCGAGGTCAATTCTTGTCAAATAGGGAAAGGTAATATGGTCATTGGCCGAAGCGCTGAATGCGTAGCCGCCTGCCAGAATTAAGGAATTCCCATCTTGGTAAAAGTTCATGTTGGTACTTTGCAATTGTTCTTGCAAAGACAACGCCAATTCAGTAATAGAACGGCTCCAGTATTGATGGGTTTGAAAATCTAGTACTTGTAAGAGCTGGTTATTCTGGCTTGCAGGAAAAGCATTAAAAGGTTGCCTGGCATGAATGCCTTCAGGCCTTCCGCCAATCAAGATTAATTTTCCATCCCGCTGCCCGTATGCAAAAGAATGCAGACCATTGAAGCCAGAAATCGAGTCCGCTTTGAGTGCAATTTCGAAAGGAAAGTTGCTCGTTTGGGCATGGGTATCAATAAGAAAAGTGAATGAAAAAAGCAATAATAAGAAAAATGATTTAATACTCATCTTATTGATTTTAAATAATATAAATATACTAACCTCTACTTTTAATTTAATAATTAAGACCCAAGAACACTATCTTTTTTTTTATTTGAACTCGTAAGGAACGCCAGTTACTTGTGTCAGTAAATTTTGTGGCGCATCTAACACTTTTGCATTGCCTTGTGGCGTTGGTGTTACCACCTTGTGGGTAGTTAGGTAGCTTTCCATTACTTTATGAAGGGTATGGGCAGTATTCTGTGCATTCTGAACACCTTTGATACGACATAGCATATCTAGGGGGTCTCCGTCGCGTTCACAAGCCAAAATACTATAGACTTTGTCTTTATCTAACGCTTGACCGCCTACAAGCACTTTTTGAACGCGTTTCCCTTGTTCTGCAAATGCTAAAAACTCAACCTCCATACCTTTGAATTTGATGACCCAACCACCAAAGCGCTTGGAGGCATCTTTAGCAAAAACGTTATTGAGCTCTTTCTCCAACCAATTAGCGATTTGCTGACCTGTTACCTGGGCGGTACGAACCGTAGCATCTACAGGCAGCATATCAAAAATAAAGCCTTTTGTAATCGGAATATTGCCGGTGTGGTCTGGAGTTGTGCGCGGCGGGCAGAATCTAAAACCATTCGAGAGCACAATATCAATTTCTGGAAATTGCCAATCTAAAGCATTCAGGATCATGGTGTCGATTGGATTCTCCACTACAAAATAGCGGTAAAGTGGAAGAGTGCTATAACCCACCACCCTATTGATTTCTGAGGCAAAAGTAGCTTCATTGGTTTTCAAGACAGCTTGCACTTCGGCATCTGGCTTGAGTGATTGCGCTTTCACTTCTAAAAGTTCATAGCGTTCTGCAGCAAGTTTACCATTATCAAAATCGAGTTCTAAAGACCCAACAAACGAGCCGAAAGCACCTGGCTCCACTACTTTTGAATAAGCACATTGAATGGGTTTACGCACACGCTCATGGGTATCGCCTCCAAAAATATAATCTACACCTGCGCAAGAAGGATCATTGGCCAAAGCAATTTGCTGAGACAAGCCCAAATGAGCAAGCATAATCACCACCGCACACTGCTCTTGGTTGCGCAATACATCGACGTAGTGCGCCAAGTTTTCTTCGGGCTTCGAGTAGATAATTCCTCTGCTGTAATTAGGGCTCTGACGCAGTGGCACCAACGGATCGGTGTAACCCAAGAATCCTATTTTGATACCTTCATGCTCCCAAATATGATATGGCTGGAAGATGAGCTCTCCCTTTTGCCCATTGCCCAAGTCATGGTACATATTGGTACACACTTTTGGCGCGCGCAGCGCGCCCATGAGTTGCTGCATTTTTTGCTTCCCATAAATTACCTCCCAATTACCTGGTAAGTACAAATGGTAATCCATCGCATTTAATATCGGAACAAAGGCTTGCCCGGTAGTTTCTACACTCAATTGAGAGCCCTGAAACATATCGCCGGTATCTACCAAGAAAGTATTCGGATTTGTTTTCTTTAATTGCTTTAGGAAAGTCTGTAATTCAGCATAGCCACCTGTCTTTCTAAACACTGCTTTATCGTTCTCCCAAAAGAGTTCGTCGTGTGGATAGATCTGACAATGCACATCGGTAGTTTGTAACAACTGAAGCGTAATTTTTCCGTCTTTATTTACCGGAGCTAATGACTTATTGTTTAGGTCACCTAATGTTTCTTCATGGTTATGCTGCGCCAATAAATTTGGTGCGAGCAGCGTTCCTAAGCCGGCTGTACCCAGCGTCTTCAGGAAATTTCTTCTTTGTTGTGGTTTCATAGTATAGTTGAGTGGTTAAAGGTTCAAAAATTAAAATTTATTTAATGTGCACTTGCACCAGGAAAAGCGAGTTCTTTGATGATAATATAGATACCCATTACCAATACAAACCAACCGAAGCCTTTCTTCAGTGCCGCACCATCTAGTTTCTTTGAAAGTTGGTTACCTATAAAAATACCAATAATGGCAAGTGCAGTAACTACTGACAATAGTGTCCAATCCATTTGATCGGCGTTTTCCATGACGTCTCCGGTAAATCCGATCAATGATTTAGCGGCAATAATCAATAAACTCGTACCTACTGCTTGCTTCATGGGCAGCTTACTGAGCATGACGAGTGCTGGTATGATCAAAAAGCCACCGCCGGCACCAACCAAACCTGTTAGCACACCAACCACAGCGCCTTCCAATAAAATCATAGGGTAATTAAATACGCGTGGCTCGTTGGAATCTTCTTCTTCTTGCTTTTTGTCTCTGATCATAGAAACGGAGGCCGCAACCATGAGTACTGCAAATAAAATCATCATGGCAAGCGCCTTAGTCACCGAAATTCCAGCCACTTCAAACAGCGTTGCAGGAATAGCAGGTACCAAAACTTTCCTTGTCAAGAACACAGCAATAATCGACGGGACGCCAAAAACAAGTGCTGTCTTGAGGTCAATCATGCCCGCTTTGTATTTAGGAAAAGCCCCTACCAAACTACTCAAACCAACAATAAACAAGGAGTAGGCCGTTGCTAAAACGGGGTCGACATTGAATAGGTAAACAAGAACAGGAACCGTAAGAATAGAGCCCCCGCCACCGATGAGACCAAGAGAAATGCCAATTACAGAGCTGGCCAATAAACCAAAAATAGTGAGTAAGTCTAAAGTCATATTGATAGGTTAAATATTATTAAAATCAAAAGTGATAGTTCAATACAAAGTTGGTCAAGAGTAAATTGACCTTATTAATTTGATATTTTGGGTTATTGTAGGTAACGCCCACACCGTATTTGGCCACCAGTAACAACTGCCCTTCTAAGCCATGCATGAGTTTCTCTAATTGAACACGCAGGTCTAGATTAGCTTGCAGGTAACTAGGCATTCCGTATTTATTGAGTGCAAAATTTTGGACATCTGGTAATTGAAAATAACCAAAAGAAAAACCTGATTTACGCCAAATAGAGCTTGGATCTTGATTTTCAATTTTGGCAACAAAAGCATGGACGTCGCCCAACCCTTCATTGCGCTCGCGCGGCATAAAAGTAAAAAACGGGTCTCTGCCCCATTCTCTCGGAAACAAGAAGCGACCTTCCGCCGTAATGTGGTTATAATTCAGGGAATAATGCCAATTTACAAACTCAAGCTCAGAGCGCAAACCAAAAGTCATTGATTTTGCACCTCTAGCAATGTAGGTCATTGACTGATCTGCATTACCGCCATCGGCAAGTGCCCACTGCCTTATGAATTGTGCTCCATTTTGCCATTTTATGCGCTTGAAATGCGCATGGTGCACTGCCTGATGAAAAGTACTATTTAACAAGCCCGGTAAATGGTAATCCCAAGCTTGATATTCAAGATTTTCTAGAGGTTTCCAAGTAAAGGAAGCGACTGCTACATAGGGCATTTCAATATTCCCTTTAAAATTGGAAGGCGTACCATCTGGATTCACACCTTGACTATACAGACCAATAGATGCTGCTCCATTGTACCATTTAGTGGTGCTTCTCGGAGAAATAGAAGTGAGCAGACCACCCTGAAAACGCCATTTTTTGCCCAATTTTTGGTCGAGCCAAACGCCTTCCACACCTGTTCCTCGCATGCGACCATCTTGAATACTGATCAGCGGTGTATTGATCAGCTGTTTACCTAAAATGAGGTGGCCTTTTTTCAAATTATACTTCAGGTACAATTCTTCCAAGCGATCCATATCCTCATGGTTGTCCGGATTTTCTACATCAAACAGCCCAATTTCATACCTGCTTAAAGAACCAGTTATTGGATCTGGATTATGTAATTGAGAAGAGCCAATGTTAAAAAAGTAAAAGCCACTTACCGCAAATTGAAAGTGATGAAAAGAATTGGTCTCAAAACGCAGACCACCACCGACTGCATTGGCAAAGTAATCTGAAAGTGCTCCTTCATTGGTTGTCTGACTGAAGAAATAGCGAAAATGGCCTGCAGTGGTTCCGGTTTTAAAAGCGTACAACAAAGAGGTAGAATCCAAGACATCTTGCGGCTTTCCTTTCCACATCACGGGCTGATCAGAAAGCTCATGGTGTTGAGCCCACATTGGAACCGATGTATAAAACAAAAGTATCGCGAAATAGAATAAGAAGGGATTAACTTTAAATTTCATACTACTTTTTAGCCTTTTTCATGGCAGTAAACGGGCCGTATTTGTGCTGCATTTCAGAGAATTGATCGGCGTAAGGACCAAATGGATGGTCTATTGGTTTTTTAGAAATATCGGGCCAATCCTTAGGTGTAGGCTTGTGTGGACGTGGCTTACTTTCGATGTAGGCTGCAACATCCCAAGCATCTTCATCAGACAACTCAGGATCGTCATGATTTACACCGAGTGGCATGTTGTACTTGACATACTTTGCCATATTGCTAATTCTGCTAAGGCCCGCCGCATCATTGAAACTATGGGGGCCCCAAAGCGGAGGATATACGTAAGACTGGCCAATTCCATCGATGATTCCTCGACCGTTAGACTGATGGCAACTTGCACAGCGCAAGTCATATACTGCTTTTCCTTTTGTTGGATCTGCAGCCCTATTTAAAAAAGGTAAGGCTTTGAGACCTGATCCGGCTGCTTTTTCTCCTTTGGGTACGTTTTCACCCAAAAATTGCATGTAAGCAACCATAGCTTGCATTTCCTTGCTATTCTCCCGAAGTGGTTTGCCATTCAAACTCCGTTCAAAACAATCATTGATGCGTTTTTCGATGCTTTCCATCTTGCCGCTGCGCGCTCTTACCTTCGGGTAAGTTGAGGCAACAGATCCGTAATTATTTCCAAAAGGCTTAGTGCCTGCATCTAAGTGGCAATTTTGACAATTGAGTCCGTTTGTTTGCTGTGCAATTCTACCTCTGGGCCCCAAGTAATAGGCCGTATGAATAATGAGGTCTCTGCCATACTGAACCTCTTTGGCTTTTTTAAGAGCTGCTATAGCAAAAACATCTTTAGGTTGCCAAAATTCACTGGTAAGCTTTGTTTTGATTTCTTCTGAGTTTTGACTGATCAGCATATTTTCATCGGAAACACTGCAAGAAAAAGCAAGTATGCCTAAAGCTGCGATAAAAAATAATGATTTCATATGCTGCGCAATCAATGTGGCAATTTGCTTTCCAATACGCCGTATAAATACGTACCCAAGACCGCAAAAAATACAACGACTATAAAACTGAGAAAACCATAACCAATATTGACAACCATTGGCCCAGGGCAAGCTCCGCTTAAAGCCCAACCCAATCCAAAAATGCTCCCACCAATTAAATAGCGCCAAAACGTTTTGTCTTTTGGAACAAAATTGATTGGCTCACCTTGTACGTCATTTATTTTGAAACGCTTAATAAGCGCAGTGCCAATAACACCAAGTACAACAGCAGTTCCGATGATGCCATACATATGAAAGCTCTGAAAACGAAACATTTCTTGAATGCGGTACCAACTTAAGGCTTGGGATTTGGCCATTACAATACCAAATAAAATCCCTACGATTAAAAACTTAATAAATTTCATGGCTTAAAAAATGAATGGGAAAATAAAATGAGTCATCAGTAGGCCACCAATAAAAAAGCCCACAACGGCAACAATTGAAGGAATTTGCAAATTAGAAATCCCAGAGATAGCGTGCCCTGAGGTACAACCACCTGCATAACGAGAACCAAAACCAACAAGTATTCCGCCAATGGAAAGAATGGCAAATCCTTTAAGGGTAAAAATGGCCTCCCAACTAAATAATTCGAGTGGTTGGATCTCTTGAGCTTGCGCAAAACCGAGTGCCGCCAAATCTTTTGCTGTGCTGTCAGCAATCCGAAAAGCAGCACCATCATTCAGGTAGTTGTTAGCAATATAGCCACCAATGATAGCTCCGACTAAAAATACGAGATTCCAAGATTGGGTTTTCCAGTCAAAATCAAAGAATTTAACGCGCTTTCCGGCACCAACAATTGTGCAAATCGTACGCAAATTCGAAGAGAATCCGAAGCTCTTCCCAAAAAAGAGCATAGAGAACATAACGGCTGAAATGATCATTCCGGAGAACCACCACGGCCAAGGTTGCATTAAAAAATCAAGCATAGTTTAGGTTTTAGGTTAGTTTAAAAAAATAGTCCAAATCACTTACTGCTTCATTACTTTACTCTGACAAACGAAATCAGTTCTTGGAACTTCTGTTTTTGAGATCGCTCCAAAACCACCGTCTACTTCAGTAAAGTTGCGGTAGCCACGCGCTTGTAAAATAGAAGCGGCTATCATGCTGCGGTAACCACCTGCACAATGCATAAAAAAGTGCTGGCTTGGGTCAATATCTTTAGTCCAGTCGTTGATATAAGCAAGCGGTTTACTGTAAGCATCTTCGACATGTTCTGCCTCGTACTCGCTTTCTTTGCGAACGTCAATGACCATAGATTCGCCAGCTTTAAATTGTGTTGCAAATTCATCGGCTGTAATGCGCTTCACTTGATCAACCTCTTTGCCAGCATCTTGCCAAGCAGCAAAGCCACCTTGTAGGTACCCCAGTACTTTATCGAAGCCAACGCGGCTAAGGCGGGTAATGACTTCTTCTTCCATTCCTGCGTCTGTAATTAATACAATTTCTTGTTTTACATCGCCAATTAGGGCTCCAACCCATGGAGCAAAGTCACCGCGAATGCCAATATTGACAGCTTGTGGAATAAACCCATGGTAAAAATCAGCAGCTGGACGCGTATCTAAAATCAATGCGCCGGTAGCCTCGACAAGTGTTTCAAAAGCAGCTGGGCTAAGTGGCGTCATCGCCTTTTCTTTTACAGCCTCAAAACTGTCGTATCCTTTTTTATTCATGGCTACATTATGGCCAAAATAAGCTGGAGGAGGCAATAAACCGTCTGTTACGGCTGCAATGAACGCCTCTTTGTTTGGCTGATTGAGCGCATAATTCATCTTCTTTTGATTGCCGAGTGTATCCACGGTTTCTTTCATCATATTTTTACCGCAAGCAGAACCCGCACCATGCGCTGGATAAACGGTCAAGTCGTCGGCCAATGGCATAATTTTAGTCATCAAAGACTCATATAGCATACCTGCCAATTGTTCTTGGGTCATGTCGGCAGCTTTTTGCGCGAGGTCAGGGCGGCCTACATCACCTAAAAAGAGTGTATCTCCAGAGAAAATAGCTTCGTCTTTGCCTTCTTCGTTGATCAATAAAAACGTTGTACTCTCCATTGTGTGCCCAGGCGTGTGCAATACTTTAATTTTGACAGCTCCTATTTCAAATACTTGACCGTCTTCGGCAATGATGGCCTCAAATTCGGTCTTTGCAGTTGGTCCGTAGACAATTGGTGCACCTGTTTGCTTGCTTAAGTCGAGATGGCCAGAAACGAAATCAGCATGAAAATGCGTTTCAAAAATATACTTGAGCTTGACGCCATCAGCTGCAATACGGTCTAGGTATGGCTGAATCTCTCTTAGTGGGTCAATAATAAATGCTTCGTTGTTACTCACTACATAATAAGCGCCTTGCGCTAAACAACCGGTGTAAATTTGTTCTATTTTCATTTTGTAACTTAATTAATTATTTAATGTTGAATTTCTGATGTGCTCATGTTGAATGTCTCAAATGTATTACGAGAAATCTTAATTCAATGTAACTAGTGTTACATATTTAAAAAGTACCCGCAATTTAATAGATAGTGACTATTTTATTTAAAAAGGAACTTAGCTCAGTTCATAAAAACCATAAAAGGCTCATTTGCAATACAAATACAAGCAGCGCAAAGACCAAGCCCCTTTGCCCAGCCTTTAACAAACGCAAAACGTGTACTTTTAAGCCAATTGCAGCCATGGCTATGGTGAGCATGATTTTGCCTATGAATTCACTGGTATTGATGAGCGCTTCTGGCAACGGAAATAAGCTCACCATAATGGAAATCAAAAGAAAAGCGATTAAATACCAAGGCAATTGAAATTGAAAAGTTTGACCCTCTGTTTTGCGTGCATTGAGCCACACCATAAACAACAATGCCGGAGACAACAACGCTACACGCGCCATCTTGTAAACAAGTGCCAATTGCCCAACCTCTTCTGAAACAGAAAAACCTGCTCCCGCCACATTACCAACGGCGTGCAAAGAAGCGCCAATCAAAAAGGCCATTTGCTTTTCTGCGAGCGGAAAAAACTGAAATAACAATGGTAATAAAATCATACCCACCGAACCCAAAAGGTTGACTGCTGCCAAAGAAATGGCAACGTCTTCTTTCTCTGATTTAATCTTAGGAGCAAGGGCTGCAATAGCGGATGATCCGCAAATGGCCGTCCCAAAACCAACCAACCAACCTGTTTTACCAGGGCAAGACAAGACTTTAGACAGGTAATAGGTCGCTAACAAGACAAGTAACACCACGATAATGATGACCACAAAATCTGCAGCGCCAATCGCGCCAATCGCTTTGTAATCCATACTAAAAGCAAGTAGCACCACCGACCACTCTAACATTTTTGCCGAGCTTAAAGAAATTCCGGCGTCTAGTTGAGGAAGTTTATTCACCTGCGGGGCGAGCAGTATACCTACCAAGAGGGCGAGCAAATAGGAATTGAGAAAGGAAGGCGTATAGGCTGACAAAAAAATGGCTGCAAATCCTAAAACCGCAGCCAAAAGTATTCCTGGTAATTGAATTTTCATCCGTTTAGAAACTACAATTATGGTTTCTTCACAAGTTTTCCGGTCCAAGACATGATGCCACCTTGCATATTAATAACATGCTTAAAACCGTTATCGACCATCACTTGGCTTGCCCCGGCACTACGGCCGCCACTGCGGCAATATACCACATATGTTTTGGACTTATCCAATTTGGCCAGCTCCTGTTTAAAATTTACGCCGTTGTAATCTATAAAAATATCGGCTCCATCAATGACTCCTTGTTGCCATTCGGCCGGTGTGCGCACATCGATAACTAGCGCCATTTTTTCATTTTTAATTTTGGTTAGCTCAGCTACAGGCGCATTTTTAAAGCCTGATTGTGCTGAGGTTGAACAAGAAATTAGGCTCATCAAAACGAGCGCAAGCATAGTTATTGTTTTCATCTATTTTGATTTAGGATCATGCAAAAATGTAAACTTATGAAGGATTTGAATGTAACCCGCGTTACACAAAGGGTTCGAAACGGACTTTTATTTCAACTAATCAATCTTCCCAGAAATCGGGGTTTCCATTTTCTTCGAGTAATTTTTGCCAGTTGTAGTTGGGGTCATCTGCATCGAAAAGAATGGCTTTATACTCTCCTTCAGAGATTTCATAGCGCAACACCTCTTCACCGGTATAGGCCTCAATGGCATCGAGCAATGGGATTTCGTCTTTGCTGCAAAACGAGATGGCCTGCCCAAGCGCATTGCCTCTTCCCGTTCGGCCGCAACGATGCACGTAATTTTCTGGGTTGTCAGGGAGGTCATAATTGATTACATATTCCATATTTGGAATATCGATACCCCTAGAAGCGACATCAGTAGTGATGAGCACTTGGTTTTTACCCTCTCTAAATTTTTCGAGTAAACCAAAGCGTTCATTTTGTGGAACACCGCCGTGCAGAGCCTCTGTATGAACACCAACACGTTCCATGGCCTTCACGATTCTTTCAACCCGCACTTTGGTGCGCGCAAAAACCAAAAATCGTGCCTCTGGATATTCGCCAATCATGTTTTCTAGAAAAAACCGCTTGTCGTCCATTTCAATGAAGGCAACCGCATGCTGGACATTCTTGGAAACAGGGTTTTGAGGCGAGAGCTGAATACGGATGGCCGAGCGCACCACGTCGTAAGCCAAAGATTTGATTTTTTTATCGATAGTAGCCGTAAAAAATAAGGTTTGGTGCTTTGCCGGAATTTTCTTGATAATGTCTTGGATGTCTTTATTAAAGCCGAGGTCGAGCATGAGATCGGCCTCATCCAAGACAAGTGTGTGCACACCTGATACATCGAGATGCCCTTGAGCAATGAGATCAAACATACGACCTGGTGTGGCAATGAGCACCTCAGCGCCTATTTGTAATTGCTTGATTTGCGCTTCTTGCTCTACTCCACCATACAAACCGATGACCTTCACTTTCGTTTGGGCGCCAATTTGCTCAAAAACACCCGTAATTTGTTGTGCAAGCTCACGCGTTGGAACGAGTACAATACAACGGATTTGAATAGAGTTGGTGGCGTTTTTTTTGTATTTAAGTAACTTATTGAGGACCGGAATAACAAACGCTGCCGTTTTACCGGTGCCCGTCTGAGCAACGGCCATGACATCTTCACCATCCAAAATATGTTTTATGGCACGGTATTGGATATCTGTAGGACGTCTGAAACCGAGCACTTCTAGTTGGTCCTTAATTTTTTGGTCAATAGGGTAGTCTTCAAATTTCATGAATACAAAGATACGACTAATAATAAAGACCCTTCTTTTACGTTTATCAATTCAAAATCTTAACAATGAAAATCAAATTACTCCTTTCCACTGCCCTTTTGACCAGCACCCTCCTTGCCAATGATAAGGTTACCGTCAAAAGCACTTTGCACAGCGTTACCGTCTACACCCAAGGCGCTCAACTTAAGCACAAAGCCAATTACACCATTAAAGCGGGCCTCAGCGAGGTCATTGTAGAAGGCATTTCACCGCAAATTGCTGCCGGAACCATTCAAGTGAAAGCAACCGGTGCGGTGGTCATTTTAGATTCTAAATATGAATACTACTACCCGCAACCTCAATTGGAATTGGTGGTTCGAGATCTTCCGCCCAAAATAAAATCTGCCATAAGGGTGTTGAAAGACTCTATCAGGAACGTCAATTTTGAGTTGCGCGATATCAATGACGAAATTGAAGTATTGATAGCTGCCCGCAAAATTATCATCTCGAACGGCGCTGTTAAAGGCCAAGGCAAGGTCAATGACAGCATACAGTTATTGAAAGCGACTGTCGATTATTACACCACCAAGGTGTCTGAACTCAATAAAAAAATCAGTAGCCTTGACCGTCAAAAAGTAAAGAAAACCGACCTCTTATCAGACCTCAACACAAGACTCGAAGACTTGCAAAACTACGCCGAGCAAAACAATCAAACACCTGAAAAAAAAGGGGTCCCACGCATTATTATCACTTTTATGGCCAAAGATGCCGCTAGTGGCCGCATCGACCTCAGCTATTTAGCTTCAAACGCCGGCTGGACACCTCTCTACGATATCCGCAGCGAAGCCGCAACAGGGAAAATCAGCCTCACATACAAAGCACAAGTGCGCCAGCTAACAGGTTTGGACTGGGACGACATCAAGCTCAGCATCTCGACCAACAACCCCTACGCTAATAAAACCAAACCAGAACTTAACCCGTGGTACATCGACTACCAAGAATTTAAAAAACAACTAGACGAAAAAGGCAAACTTCGATTTGACGCATTCAACGATGCACCAGCAGTCAATAGTACCGCTTTAAACATGGGTTTTATGTATTCGACTAATGCAGCTGAAGAAATCAACGCACTCGGCGCCGAACAATTCACCACCATTGTTCAACAACTCATCTCGGCAGAGTTCAAGATAGACCTCAACTACAGCATTGCCTCAGACAATCAAGTGCGCATGGTGTTGGTCAAGCAGTCTGAGCTCAACACGAGTTTTCGTTACTATGCCGTGCCTAAACTCGACCCAGGCGTCTATTTAGTGGCCCAAATGACCAAACTAGACGAGCTTCAGCTCGTACCAGCCAAAGCCAATATCTTCTTTGACGGCACGTACATTGGTGAAACCTACCTCGACCCCACCACCATGGACGACACCCTCAATTTGTCGTTGGGCAAAGATCCAAATATTGTGGTGAAGCGCACGCTGCTCAAAAACCAAAGCAAAGAACGTATTATTCAAGATAAAAAAGAACGGAGCTTTGCCTATAACATAGAAGTGCGCAATCTGAAGTCTTCCGAAATTGAGCTCTTTATTCAAGATCAAATCCCACTTACTACCAACCCTGATATTACCATCGAAAAATCAAATTTAGGCAAAGGTAAAATCGACGAAAAAACTGGGCTTATCGAATGGCAATTGAAACTCAAAGCCAAGGAAAGTCAATCCTTTGACTACGACTTTAAGGTGCGCCATGCCAAAGATAAAACAGTACAGATCTAAGGCCCAAGCAAGCCTATTCTAAAAAAATAAAAAATAGGTCCTGACAAAAACGCCGACCGAAGCTTTTTTCTAACTTCGTAGCATGAATTTTGTCATTGTCGACGTCGAAACAACAGGTGGCCATACCAAAGAATCCAAAATCACAGATTTGGCGATCTACAAGCACGACGGAACACAAGTCATTGACCATTTCCAGAGCCTAGTCAATCCAGAACAGCGCATCCCAGAGTTCATCGTTCGTTTGACAGGCATCACCGATCAAATGGTTGCTAACGCGCCAAAGTTCTATGAACTGGCCAAAGAAATCATTGAATTTTGCGAAGGCTGTGTTTTTGTGGCCCACAACGTTGCCTTTGACTACGGCATGTTTAAAAGTGAATTCAAGCGCTTGGGCTACGAATTTCGGATGCCCCAGCTGTGCACAGTGCGTGCGGCGCGGTACGTGCTCCCTGGCCATGCATCGTACAGCCTAGGTAAAATTTGCGCCGACCTCAGTATTCCAAACACAGCGCGTCACCGTGCCGATGGCGATGCCAAAGCCACCACAGAACTCTTTGGTATACTCATACAAAAAGACGAAAACCAATTGCGTACATTTATTCAAGATGTGCTCAATCCGAAATCAGTACATCCAAACCTCAGCTTGGAAAGTATAGAAGAGCTCCCCAATAAAACAGGTGTATATAAACTGTATAACGAGTTCAACCAAATCATTTATATCGGCAAAAGCATTCATATCAAAAAACGCATTGAACAACATTTGCGCAATACCAAAACAGCGAAAGGACAGCAAATGATCCAAGATATTTGCAGAGTAGAATACGAACTAACCGGTTCTGAACTCATTGCCATGTTGCTCGAATCTCAGCTCATTAAAGAACACAAGCCCATCTACAATCGCAAATTGCGTAAGAGTTTGTTTCCCTATGGGCTCTATGACCAACAAGATATCGATGGCTACCTTCGGCTTAAAATAGAAAGCACCGCCAAAAAAAATGAAGAACCGCTTCTGCAATTCACTTCTCGCAAAGATGCACAAGGTTACCTCGAACATCTGGCTGAAAAATTGGAATTATGTCAGAAACTATGTTATTTGTATCCTACACAAAGTGCTTGTTTCCAATATACCATTCAACAATGCAGAGGAGCTTGCATACAGGAAGAAAACCCGGCATCTTACAACTTAAGAGTGCAGTCTTACATTGATCAACTTCAATTCAATGGAGATACCTTCTTTTTGGTCGATAAGGGCAGAAATAAAGGTGAAAAGAGCCTCGTTTGGATCGAAAACGGTATTTACCGTGGATATGGCTACGCACCTTTTCATTTTCATGGCAAAGAACCGCTGCACTGGAGTAGATACATCCAGACCGAAAAAGAAAACCGAGACAACAAGTCAATTGTGCATCAATTTATGCGCAAACCTAGTGGCCAAAAACGAATCGATTTAACGCCCATCACAAGATGATTTTACAGTCGGCAGGTAAACTAACCATCTTAGGTTCAGGGACTTCCCAAGGGGTGCCTGTTATCGCGTGCCAATGTCCAACTTGTCAGTCTTCAGACCCCAAAGACAAAAGACTCCGATCGAGTGTACTCCTTGAACTACCCGACCTTACTTTTGCCATAGATGCTGGCCCAGATTTTAGACAACAAATGCTAAGCGCTAAGGTGCAGCACCTCGATTGCATTTTGCTTACCCACGAGCACAAAGACCACATCGCAGGCCTAGACGACGTTCGGGCTTTTAATTACCGACGACAGGCCGATTTTCCAATATATTGCACACCAAAGGTTGAAACTGCACTCAAACGAGAATTTTACTATGCTTTTGAAGAAAATCCGTACCCAGGAGTACCTAGATTTGAGATCAGAAAACTCGAAAAGGGGCGTTTTGAATTGGGCAATTACACCATTGAGGCCATAGAAGTTTGGCATCACAAAATGCAGGTCTTAGGATTCAGAATAGGTAAATTAGCGTATATCACAGATGCCAAAACCATCACCAAAGAGGAGAAACTTAAACTTTTAAACCTCGACGTACTCATTATTAATGCGCTGCACGAATACACCCACCTCTCCCACTTTAATTTGGAGGAAGCGCTACAACTCATAGCAGAAATACAACCTAAACAGAGCTATTTAACGCATATTTCACATCTTTTTGGTTTGCATGAAAAGGTCAATTCTACCCTGCCTCCGAATGTCAGTTTAGCTTTCGACGGACTCGAACTTTCATTTGATTTTTCAGATTAATTTTACAAGATGTCTTCGTCCAATTTTATCGATATCGCTGCGCTCATCAAAAGTAAAAATCCACGTTTACTTCGTTTATTACCCTCTTTTGTCTTGTCTTTTTTAAAACGAAAACTACATCAGGACGAAATCAACGCATTTATAGCCGAAAACGGGCATCTAAAAGACCACGATTTTTGCGAAGCCATCATTGATTACTTTCAAATCCAAATTGAAATTGTAGGTTTGGAACATATTCCGACAAATGGCGGTGTCATTCTTGCCTTGAATCATCCCTTGGGCGGTATGGACGGCGTGGCACTCATTCACGCACTGCGCCAAACAAGGCCAGATGTTGTACTCATTGTAAACGACCTTTTACTGTCCATTAAACAACTCTCCAATCTTTTTGTCGGCATCAATAAATTTGGCCGCAATCATGGAGGTGTTCGTCAAAATATACGCGGTGCGTTTGAGAAAGAACAAGCCGTCATCATTTTTCCGGCAGGTATGGTTACACGGATTCACTATGGCCAAATTGTAGAGCCTGAATGGAAAAAGACTTTTGTGACCTATGCCAGAGAATTGCATAGACCCATTGTTCCTATATATATCGAAGGTCGTTTATCGAAAACATTTTACCGAGTTAATCGTTGGCGTAAGAGACTTGGCATTAAGGCGAATTTAGAAATGTTCTTACTCGCCGATGAAATGTTCAAACAAAAAAAAGGTAAGATTTCTTTTGTGATCGGCAAACCCCTCACTGATCATGATCTACCCTCTGAACTTGACGATTACGCTACCGCTAATTGGATAAAAAACCACGTTTACAGCCTAAAAGAAAACCATGAAAAACCTCATTGACCCTATTGACAGAGCTGTACTTCTCAAAGAACTCAGCAACGATCGTTTTTTGCGCACAACCCGAAAAGGTGGCAACGAAATATACAGAGTAAATGCCGAAAACGCCCCAAATGTACTGAAAGAAATTGGCCGTTTGCGCGAACTTACATTTAGAGCTGCCGGTGGAGGGACAGGTGAAGAAGTCGATCTCGACGCTCACGACTTCGGCCCTTACGCCTATGAACAACTCATTGTTTGGTCGGTAGAGGATCAAGAAATTATTGGTGGCTACCGATATAAGGTTTGCCCTGAAGCCAGAGACCAAAGCGGAATTTATCATTTATCGACAGTGCACTATTTTGACTTCAGCACCGCTTTTAAAAATGACTTTTTACCTTTTACGATAGAATTAGGCCGAAGCTGGGTTCAGCCAAATTTTCAGCCGAATATCAACCCCAAAAAAGGCTTATTTGCACTCGATAACATCTGGGATGGCCTTGGTGCGCTCATCAGATATTATCCGGAAGTGAAGTATTTCTTTGGAAAAGTCACGATGTATCCAGATTACAATAGAGAGAGTAGAGATTTCTTATTGACTTTTTTACACCATTATTTTAAAGATCCGGACCAACTGATCAAAGCCTATCATCCTTTAGATTTTAGAATAAATGAAAAGGATTACCTCGCGCTTCTCGAGGGTTTAGAATTCAAGGAGGGATACAAAATCCTCAATCAGTACGTAAGGGAGCGCGGTACTTTTATACCACCGCTCATGAATATTTACATGAACCTCTCCCCCACTATGCGCACTTTTGACACAGCGGTCAATGCAGACTTCGGAGACGTCGAAGAAACCGGGATTTTAGTCACCATTGCAGATATTTTCTTGGAGAAAAAAGAAAGACATTTAGAGTTCTAAATCATGTCCTTTTGATGCTTGAGCAACTCACCACCACTCGAGCTCAATTCTACCCATTTTATTTTTGATTTTTGCTTTGATTCTGCCCAGCAGAACATCCACGTGGGCGATTCCTAATCTTCTTTCAATTTCTTTAGCACTGCACTTGTATTCGTATTTCATTTTCAGTACTAAAGCCTCTTTTTTGGATACACAGCCCAGGGCCTCTTGGTATAATTCAGAGAGCGCCTGTTCTTTTCCGAGTATCATTTCATCGGCAACTAGAACATGCTGAGTGCTGGTTTTTGTCCAGACCATATTTTTTTGTGCTTGATCTTTTCGCAACTGCGAAATACAAAAATGAACCAAAACCGTTCTCAACCAGGCTTTGGATTCAAAAAGATGAGCATCTGCGTCTTTCTTGAGGTGCAATAAGCCAAACAAGTGAATTGCAAATTCTTGTAACACATCTTGTTGCTGAGGTCCATCGAAATAGCGCGCAATAATTTGCTTGAAAAACCTTTGTTGCATTGCATATAGGCCTTCAAATTGGCTTTGGTGTATACTTGTCGGCTTCATATTCAAAGTCCTAACAATTATTGTTCCAAAGTATTTGACGCTAAATTTTATTGTATTTTCACAATCTAATTCGCCGTCTGACGTTTGACAAATATGAAAATCTTTTGCTTCATTCTATTAGGTCTTCCTTTTATTGCAGGGGCTCAGTACACTTGGGGCTCGAGCGCTTTTACCTACCTGAATCAACTCCATAATGCAAAGAATGCAGCTGTTGGTGGAAGGCTATATGCAATCAACGACAAAGAAGTAAGCCTTACTTTAGACCAACCTGCACTGCTCGATGCTCAAAATGTCAAGCAATTTCATACCTCTGTTGGAATATTGCCAAGTGGTGTGCATTACGGCACACTTGTTACAGCCCTACAAACCAAGTGGGGTGTTTTTGCGCCTTATATCCGCTACATGAACTATGGTTCATTCAATCAAACAACTGTAGAAGGATTACAAACAGGTACTTTTAATGCACTCGATTACAATATCGGAACAAGTTACAGCTATGCGCCAAATCCTTTTTTCAGAATGGGTGCTCAAATCAACCTATTAGGTTCAAATCTCGAGCGCTTTAGTGCCTATGGCGTCTCGACCAACCTCTCTGCCCTCCTTATTCATCCAAATGAATTATTGATGGCGTCGGTGGGAATACGCAATGCCGGTTTCATTTTTAAAGATTATACTGCGCAAGCTCAATCTGTTCTACCTTTAGATATTTACGCTGGCATCAGTTATCGGCTCGCACACGCACCGTTTCGCTTCCATATTGTGGGGCATTCGCTGAATCGTCCAGAAAATATTTGGCTCGATCCAAATGCCAAAGAAAGTACTGATCCTTTAACTGGCGATACCATTCCTATTTACATCCCTAATTGGGGAGAAAAGATGGCCAATCATCTTCATTTTCAGCTAGAACTCATTCCAAAAGGCGCCATTCAAATGCGTTTAGGATTTGATTACAACCGAAGACAACAACTCAAACTCACTGATTTCCCGGGCCTGGCTGGTTTTTCTTTTGGTCTGCGCATGCATGTCAGGCGTTTTGATCTCGATTATGCCGTTCAATATTATTCCAAAGCAGGGAGTATACAAACAATAGGCCTAAGCTCAGATCTATCTCGTTTAAAAAAGAAAATTTAGATCGGTCGGTCGTGAAAACCACCTGCTAATTGGCGGTAATCTTCATGAAAAGACCCATCTAAATTTCGAATATAAAACTGCTCAAAAATACAACCTTGCTCTTTTCGTTCAAAACAAACAACCCAGCGTTTGTCTAATTTTTGAGGGTTTGCATGAAAGCGCATTTGCAAAGTGCAGCTCAAGCCCTTCTTTGCCAAATGAGTAATGGTTTGCTGCGCTACAAGCGGTGGTAGGATCAGCCATAACTGACCTTCCGGTTTTAAGCGCATCCGCATTTGATCCAAAAGTTGTTTGAATGCAGGCTCCGTGATGTGTTTTGCAACTTGATGTGTTTCGTTTTGACCAAACAAACCATCGATAAAGTATGGTGGGTTGGAAACAATTACATCATATTTTTCTGTTTTTGAAAGTTGCTCAAGCGAACAATTGATGGCTTGGATTCGGTCAAAAAAAATGGCGTGCTGAAAATTAATCTGCGCATCTTGAAAAGCTCCTGGATGAGGATCTATGCCCGTAATCTTTGCGCTTTTGAACCTTTGTGCAAGCAGCAAGGCAATAGTGCCATTACCCGTACCCACCTCCAAAACTTTGGCGTTATGAGGAACTTTACGCACTGCAGCACCAAGAATGATGGCATCGGTATTCACTTTTAAAGGGCTGCTGTCCTGACGAACAACAAAATCTTTAAAAGCAAAATCAGCCATTAATAAGCTTTTGCAAAAACTACTCGACCTGTAGAAGGCTTGCCTGTAACCATACAAACACCGGGTTCTGGAGTTTGATCAAAAGGAATGCAACGGATGGTTGCCTTGGTCTCTTGTTTGATGC
This sequence comes from Crocinitomicaceae bacterium, assembly GCA_023268965.1. Lineage (GTDB taxonomy): Bacteria > Bacteroidota > Bacteroidia > Flavobacteriales_D > Crocinitomicaceae > UBA952. The sequence goes on along the minus strand of JALRJE010000032.1, from coordinate 12,196 downwards.
GCTCCTCAGTTTCAGGCGTGCCGTCCCAATGAGCTAGATAGAACCCACCTTTTTCGATTTCGATTTTAAATGCGTCGTAAGAGTCAATTTGATGGGTATTTGCAGCACGGAATGCTGTGGCACGTTCAAGTAGATTTTGTTGAATATCTTGAAGTAAGGTTTCAATGATACTGACCAAGTTGTCGAAATCTAAGGTTTCTTTGGTTTTGATATCGCGGCGGGCTATTTCAACTTTGCCGTTTTCGAGGTCGCGAGGGCCCATAGCCAAACGCAAAGGCACACCTTTGGTTTCGTATTCTGCGAATTTCCATCCTGGACGGCGGTTGTCGTCGTCATCGTATTTGAAGCGAATTCCTTTGGCTTTAAGATCCGAGGCTAACTGCTTAAATTTAGCTGTGATCAGTGTAAGTTCTTCTTCTGTTCGATAAATAGGCACTGCAACCACCTGAATTGGTGCCAATGCTGGCGGCAGCACCAAACCGTCGTCGTCGGAGTGTGTCATGATGAGTGCACCCATTAGGCGGGTTGAGACACCCCAAGAGGTAGCCCAAACAAAATCTAATTTCCCCTCTTTATCAGCAAATTTAACTTCAAAAGCTTTGGCAAAATTCTGACCCAGAAAATGGCTGGTCCCGGCTTGTAAGGCTTTGCCATCTTGCATAAGCGCTTCAATACAAAGGGTGTCTTCCGCGCCTGCAAAGCGTTCACTTGCCGTTTTTCGGCCTTTGAGTACAGGCATTGCCATATAGTTTTCAGCAAAATCAGCATACACTTCTAGCATTTGCTCCGCTTCTGCGATTGCTTCTGTTTTGGTGGCGTGGGCAGTGTGGCCCTCTTGCCATAAAAATTCGGTGGTTCTTAAAAATAAACGCGTGCGCATCTCCCAACGTACCACATTGGCCCATTGATTGATTAATATCGGAAGGTCACGGTAAGATTGAATCCAGTTTTTGTAAGAATTCCAGATAATTGTTTCAGAAGTTGGCCTGACGATGAGTTCTTCTTGCAATTTAGCATCTGGATCGATAATAATGCCGCTGCCATCTTCAGCGTTTTTGAGGCGATAGTGTGTCACAACCGCACATTCTTTGGCAAAGCCATCGACATGAGCTGCCTCTTTACTCAGGTAGCTTTTGGGAATAAAGAGCGGAAAATAAGCGTTGGAGTGCCCTGTTTCCTTGAATTTGACATCAAGGACATCTCGCATGTTTTCCCAAATGGCGTAGCCATAAGGTTTAATGACCATGCAGCCGCGCACATCGGAGTGTTCGGCGAGGTCAGCTTTATAAACGAGGTCGTTGTACCAAGTTGCGTAATCTTCTTGACGGGTGACTTTTTTTTCGGCCATAGGATGCTTTGGTTGAGAGCACAAAGATAGGAATTTCTATGGTAAGCGAGGCTTGATGGTTTGTTTACTGCAGCGGTTATCGATCAAACTATTCAAATAAAATTGGTAAAGTGCACTCATTTTTTTGGCAAGCACAGCTTGTTCTGGGGTGTAGGAGCGCTCGATACCAGGCGTCCATGCAATAGGTAACAAATTGGTGCCATTATAGATGAAGGAAAGCAAATTACCGTTGTCATAGACCATCTTTTGACCCTGCTCTTGTGCGTAACAAGAAGAGCCAAGTTGAAACGGCGCTTTTTGAATACCCAATAAATCGAGCACTGTGGGCATCAAATCAATTTGCTGGAAAACCACGCCTTTTATTGGCTTTGGAAGCGCAAAGCTCGGATGGTAAAACCCAATTGGGATGCGATAGCGCCAATCTAAAGTTTGAAATTGATCTTGACGCGTGGGCCCTACGTGATCTGCAGTAATGACAAATAAGGTGTTCTTGAACCATGCTTTATGCTGGTTTTGTTTAAAGAAACGACGCAGCGCCCGATCTGTATAAGAAATGGTCTGACAAAGCGACTCTGGCCCGGTCTTTAACTGACCTTTAAAAGCAGACGGAACCAAATAAGGGTGGTGTGAGCTCAAGGTAAATAGGGTGCTGAAAAAAGGACGCTGTTCTTTGTCCAACTGCCGACCAAAATAGGACAACATGTGGTGATCCCATATGCCCCAATTGCCATCAAAATGCGACGGATTCGGATAAGACTCTAAACCTACATAAGTACTAATTCCTATGGCCTGAGTAAAACTCTTGAAATGCATAGATCCTTCCTTGGCACCATGATAAAAAGAGGTATGGTAACCAATATCTTTGAGCATTTGAGGCAAACTATTCAATTGATTGCTGCAATACGGAGACAAAATATAAGATTCAGGTAGCCATGAGGGGAGCCCAGCTAAAATGGCCGGTACGGCATCCATGGAGGTGCGCCCATTGGCAATAGCGTATTCAAAGAAAAGTCCTTTTTGCAGGAGTGAATCTAAAAATGGCGAATAAGACCTTGGACTATTTGGCCCAGCATAGTTGGTTCCAAAACTTTCAAGAATGAGGACCACAACATTGGTGTTTTTTGGCAAAATAGCAGGGGCTCCTCCATCTTTCGCAGGTATAAGTGCTGCAAGCTCTTGAGGGCGGTGAAATTCTAAATGTGATGTAGCGCCATCATTTGAGGTCTTGAGCACCGTAAAGGCAGTATTGAGCACAATTGGAGCCTGTTCGAGACTGCTCATGGCGGTTGCATCAATGATGCCAATCGGACGCAATTGCAGACCACCTCTTGCCATAATGATCATAGCGCCGCAAAGCACAACAAACTTTAACCATGCCGTCTTGGTTGTCATGGATTTTTGCTGGACCTCTATTTTGATAATGAGCCAACCAAGAAGCGAAGCCATGAACAAAAAAAGCAGTGGTAACCACCAAAACTCAGCTAAAAATTCACCAGCCAATGAACTGGTCTCTGTTCCGGTGAGCAAATGCACAAAGTAACTGAAGCCCGATCTTTTTTGTGTGTATGAAAAATAAGCGATATCCCAGGTATTGAGCACGAGAATCAGTAAGCTTATGAGTGCTAGATAAATTTTAACCAGTAGATTGACTACCTTCTTTACTTTTAGATCTAGTGTGTTGATGATTGGATTGACTAATAGAAATATTGGCAAAGCCAAATAGGCAATTGTGATGCTATCAAAATATACACCTATAAAAAATAGAGAAGCAGTTAGCTCATTGAAGAACGACGCGTTCTGTAAAGTAAAGGCAACGCGAAGCAAACTCATGCAGAGTAACAACAGTAAAAAATACAGAAGTAGCGGTTTATTCTTCAAATTGCTTAATACGCGAGAAGTTTGTCTATGGTAGGAAGTAAGGTATGCTGCGCCAAAAATTGTTGTTCGAGCTGGGCGGCAAAAGGCACGGGTGTATCAATTGAGGCCACGCGCAAAACAGGCGCATCAAGCTGATCAAAACAATGCTCCGTTACCAACGCGACGATCTCCCCACCGATTCCGGCAGTAAGGGTGTCTTCATGTAAGACCAAAACCTTTCCAGTTTTAACGCTAGCCGAAATGATAGATTCAAGATCCAAAGGCAAAAGCGTGCGTAAATCTAGAATTTCAAATGTAAAATTTGGGCGCGCTTGCGCTGCTTCTAAGGCCCAGTGTACGCCAAGACCATAAGTAATGATCGTGAGGTCTGTACCGTGCTGCACACTTGCTGCTTTTCCGATAGGTGTATTGTAATAACCCACTGGCACTTGGCCTTTTAAACTACGGTATAAAAACTTATGCTCAAAGAACAACACAGGGTTAGGATCCTCAAAAGCTGCTAATAAAAGCCCCTTTGCATCTTGAGGATTGGAGGGGTATACAACTTTAAGGCCTGGTGTGTGAACAAACCACACTTCATTACTTTGCGAATGAAAAGGTCCAGCTGCTGTGCCTGCACCGGTAGGCATGCGCACCACAACATCTGCGTTTTGGCCCCAACGCCAATGCAATTTTGCTAAATTATTAATGATCTGATTAAAGCCAACACTTACAAAATCGGCAAATTGCATTTCGACCATTGCTTTCATTCCAGCAATACTGAGCCCGAGGCCTGCTCCGATAATAGCCGATTCGCAAAGTGGTGTATTGCGCACACGGTCTTTACCAAAAAGCTCCACGAAGCCTTCAGTGACTTTGAATGCACCACCATATTCGGCGATATCTTGCCCCATTAGCACCAAGTTGTCGTGTTTGTGCATGGCTGTCCGCAAGCCATCTTGGATGGCATCGATAAAGCGAACTTCTTGTGTATCAGAGCCCGCATTGATCTGTTCAAACGCGAAAGGCGCATAAACATCTGATAGCTCTTCTCCAAGGTTAGGAACTATTTGCGGTGCAGCATTGGCCAGATCAAAAGCTTGCTGAATGTCTAATTTAAATTGCTTTTTAATCTGATCTATATTTTCCTGGGCCAAGATTTGTTGGTCCAATAAAAAGGTCTCGAAGTTAGTAACGGGGTCTTTGGGTTCCCATTCGGTTTGCAATCCTTCAGGATAATACTTTGTTCCGGATGCCTCTTCATGACCGCGCATGCGAAAAGTCATGAGTTCTAGCATAAATGGCCTCGGATTTTCTTGAATTTGAGTACGGATGTTTCGGACAGCTTCAATAACAGCTAGTATATTATTGCCATCTACTTGGATGGCATCCATGCCGTAACCTATACCTTTGTCGATAAATTGCTTGCAACGGAATTGCTCCGATGAAGGCGTGCTGAGCCCCCAGCAGTTATTTTCAATTGCAAAAATAACAGGCAATTGCCAAACTGCTGCTACGTTGAGGGCCTCATGGAAATCGCCTTCCGATGCCCCACCGTCTCCGGTAAATACCAATGTTGCGTCTTTGGTTTGGCGAATTTTAGCAGCCAATCCTATACCATCTGCGATTCCTAATTGAGGACCGAGGTGGGAGATCATGCCCACTAGTTTGTGGTCTTGCGTTCCGAAGTGAAAACTTCGGTCGCGGCCTTTGGTGTAACCATTTGCTTTTCCTTGGAACTGAGCAAATAATCGTTCGAGCGGAATTTGACGCGTCGTAAAAACTCCGAGGTTTCGATGCATTGGTAAAATGTACTCGTGTTCTTGCATAGCGTAGGCGCAACCAACTGATACGGCTTCTTGACCCCAACCCGAAAACCATTTGGTAATCTTCCCCTGACGAAGTAAAATAAGCATTTTTTCTTCGATCAGGCGAGGAAGAACGAGTTTTTTATAAATGGAAACGAGCTCGTCGTTACCGAAACTAGAAATTTGGTAATGGATATTGGATGACGGCATAGAAACTATACTTTTAAGCCGCGTACGACGCGTTCTTTGCGCTTAGTGCGCTCTAATTTTTTCTTTACTATCAAAAGATGTGCAGCACGTGGCGCCCCTCTTGAGAGATCTACTTTGTACTCGTTGCCACCATAATTTAAGCGTGCACCCCCTTGAGCCGACCAATCTGCATCGAGATAAAACCGTCGGATGCTAGCGCCATCAGACTTCGTAGCAAAGGGAATAAAGCGTTGGTCTCCGGTTTCAAAACGCACCAATAATTGGCCTGCATCGCCAAAATCTTCAAAAATACAACGTGTTCCAGCAGGAATAACGACCGACTCTGACTGTGAGCTAGAAGATGATACGAGCGCACCATTTTGAGTGGTAAGCTCGCTAGATTGTCTGTTGATTTGATTGAGGATGATGGTATGGGAGGTATAAAATTGAACTTGGCGCAATTTGGCTTCTGTATCTAAAGTAAATTCGTCGCGAATAGCGGTCGTAAATGGAATTTTTGTTCCGCAAGAAGAAACGACAATTGCCAAAAGAATAAAAAGTGCTAATTGTTTCATGTTTGTTAAATTTGTTCAAAATTAATTAAAAGATGCGTGCATTTACCAAACTTCCCATCTATCTTTTCGGACTGATGTTCTTGGTTGTGAACAGTTGCAATCAGCACCAAGAAAAAGACGCTGTCACTTTGGATTCAATTAGACCGCATTCAGGTAAAAAGCACGTACAAAATAGCGCTGGTGAACAGCAAGATACGCTGCGCAAGTATGTCAATTATTATGCCAACGACTCCGCTTTCATGCAAATTTCGAAAGTGAGGCTAGATAGTACACCGTCCCTTCATTTTATCGATCGTTTTAGCGCCACCAGACAAAAGTGGATATTGCAAGACTCCAACAATGTTTTCTATCAGTACAAGCAATGGCATTTTAAAGACAGCAGCGCTTGTCTTGAAGCATTTTACAACTGGCTCGATCAGGCTGGACGTCAAAAAGAAAGTGTAAAGCTATTAGAAGGTAGCATATCGAGTTCTAACTATGGACTAATGATCGTTGGTCAACGAGAAGTGCTCTTTGTCGAAGCTCCGCGGAACTTTAACCACAAAAAGTGGCTTCTATGGTACAGCGGCACCAAAGATTACTTTCCTATTAAATATGCACTGTTTGTGCAGCCAAAAAAACGAACCAAATGGTTCAAGAGCAACAACAATCAAATCGAAGCCTTATGAATATTGTCAATCGCGGATTTATTTTTGTTAAACCCAAAAATCCATTTATTTGCTGGGCTCAAAGTAATCATCCTGAGATCGTTATCGATGAAAATGCCGAAGGAAGTGTGTATTTAATAGAAGAGGATTTTTGGGACGACGACTTGGTCTTGCAACAATATGCTAAAAAAATTGCACAGCATGAATTCGGGAGCATCATTGAAGATCAAAACGTTTGGCCACAATGGAATGACTTAACTGAATTTGAAGCGTTTTTTAGCATTGAAATGGGTTGTACTTGCGTAGACCTGCGCACAGAAATTTTACAAAAACAGCCTTTTTAAAGTGCTAAAGACGGTCCATTAAATTGGAATTCAAATACGCTGGATCAAACGTTACTTCGGCACCAAGCCAACTCGGTTTATCAAAAAATTGATCTTCATCAGAAAGTTCCAATTCAGCAATAAGCAAACCTTCTAGTTTACCATGAAAAACATCGAGCTCCCAAGTATCGTTGTTGTTCTGAATGTAATAACGCGTTTTGTGTAAACAAGGTAAATTTGCCTCCAAAATAATATCATTCGCCTCGTTTTGAGGAATTTCGTACTCAAATTCACTGCGGGTAAGACCTGTACCTAATTTAATCGTAAAAAATGCCATGTTATCTGTGACGCGTATGCGCACCGATCGATCGGTGCCGCGCAACAAGTAAGTTTGTTTCAGTTCTCTTTGCCCAATACATTTTGCTGATTTCCAGCTATCGTTAGTGATGAGAAACTTGCGTTCGATTTCTTTCAAGATTCGATTTTTTGAATTATTTTTACCCTTACGCAACCGATTCATTTCAATATGCGTCTACAGCACAAATCTAAACTTTCTATATGAAACTTTACACTTCTTTATTTTTCTTGCTTCTCGGAAGCAGCACCCTATTTGCTCAAAAATCTGTAACCCAAGCTGGAATCAAAATTACAAGTGCCCCATTGCACTGCAATGTACCCTCTGAAGGCTATGAGGCAGACCTCATTGCACTGACTATTACCAACACCACCAATGAAGTAAAAACGGTTTCTTACAGCTTTGAATTATACTACGACAACAACTGTGCAACTTGTGGCCACGACGAATACCTCTACACCCAAACTTTGCAACCCAACCAAACACTACAGGGCGTATGTTTAGACCGCAACAATATGGGGCTCACCATTTTTGACCACATGCCAGCACACCTCACCAAAACCCAATTGACAGACTTCAATATTTTGAACGTTTCTGTCCAATAATATGTACACCAACTACTACAACATGACCTTCAAGCAACTTATTGCCGGTATCGCATTCGCTTTTGGCTACCACCAAACAACGGTTGCCCAATGTACTGTTCAGGCCATTGCCCAAGATACTATTGTTCCGTGCAACGGCTCCACCACACTTAGTGTCAACGGATCTGGCACCAGTGTACTGGCCTTCGGAGAAAACTTTAATAATGGTTCTCCTGTTGGCTGGGATTTTTCTCAAATTGTGACCATCGCCAACAACACCTGTGGCGTGCCTAGCTTAGACGGTTCAGATTTCATGTGGATGGGCAACCAGTCTGTAGCACCCCGGGTCATGACTACCGTCTCGCTCGATGTATCTTCCGGTGGAAATGTTTGTTTTGAGATGCGCTATGCCATTCAAGCACAAGCCTCACCTTGTGAGGGTCCTGACCTCGCAAGCGAAGGCGTTTACTTACAATACTCAACTGATAATGGATTTACTTGGGTAACCATGAATTACTGGAGTCCGAATGGCGGCTATGACGCCTACATGACCGCCTGGAATCAATATTGTGAAACCATTCCGCTTGCAGCTCAAACAGCCACAACAAAATTTCGTTGGACCCAACTCGCAGTATCTGGTGCTGGTTACGACCATTGGGGCCTCGACAACATCACCATCTCAGCCACTATACCAAACTATACCATTACCTGGCTACACGACAACTACACCTACCCCACTGGTGTCTACACGGGCGACAACCCTACACCTGTTTCGCCAACTGGTACAACAAGCTACATCGTCATGATGTCAGATAGCACGAATATCTGTTATGATACCATCACGCTATTTATTTCTTATCCACAAATCGATAACATCCTAGAAAACGACCCAACTTGTGGCAGCAACAACGGAAGTTTGGTTGCAAGCTCATCAGGAGGAGCGGGCGGCTACACCTACAGCCTTGACGGAGGTTTGACTTTTCAGCCTAGCGCCACCTTCACGGGCCTGAATGCCGATAATTATACAGTAATTCTTGTTGATCAAAACAACTGCTCTGATACACTTCAGGCCGCATTAAGCGGGGTAGATTCCGTTGATGTCAGCAATATGATAGTCACCACCACCACCTGTGGGCTCGACAACGGCATTATTGATCTCACCATCACTGGAGGGACGCCAGCATATCAATATAGTCTGAATAACGGTACTACTTTCTCAGCGAATCCGGTCTTTAACAACCTTGTTCCGGGATCTTATCAAATTTACGTTGAAGATGCCAATGGTTGTTTTGATACAACAAGTGCTACGATCTACCCTTCAACCAATCCACTTCTAGGACAAACCACAAGTACGCTAGAATTCTGTAGTTTACAAGACGGTAGTATTACCACAAGCGCAACCTCTGGTGTTGGTCCTTACGTTTTTGTATTGCACCAAGGCGCCTCTTTAGTGGCCACAAGTCCGAATGGTGCCTTCCCGAATTTACAATCCGGAAGCTATTGGGTCACGGTCATTGACCAAATCGGCTGTGCCGACAGCACGCAAATTATCGTAGACAGCATACCTGCCCCTGTTTCGCCAATGACGGATACCATACTCTGTAACCTCACCTTACAAGTTTTCGGAGTGGTTTCCTATACAGGAAGTAATTGGTCTGCCAATGCCAACGAAATTAACTTTAGTGACCCTACTAGTCCAAACCCACTAATTACAGCCGACACCGCTGGCATCTACCTGATCAATTTGCAAGATACCGTTTGTAGTTACAATCAAACTTTTAGCCTCACGTTTGTTGCCGATCCTTTCACTGCCGTGATCGACACCACACTATGCATTGGAGAAACGGCGACTATAGCTGCGATTCAACAACCGCAAAATGTCAGTTATCTCTGGAGTACTGGCGCTACAGAACCAACCATCCAGGTAACTACCCCAGGTAACTACATTATTTCTACTACAAACATGTGCGGTACCCTTATCGATACAGCTAGCGTTGAGTTCTATTTTTGTGATATCGAACTCCCGAATGTCTTTACACCCAACAACGATGGCAACAACGATTACTTTCAAATGCTATTCTATGGCGGTCTAAGTACCTTTGAATGTATGATCATTAACCGTTGGGGCAACACCATTCGAGAATTTGCAGATCCAGCCTTCCAATGGGATGGCACCGACAAAAACGGAAATCCTATGGAAGAAGGCGTCTATTTTTATGTCGCCCGAACAATTACGAACGCCGGCGATGAAATTGAAAAGCATGGGCTCGTCCATCTCGTTAGGGAATAGCAATATTTCCTATCTTTGTATGTGCTTCAACTCAAAAAAAATACTCCAAGATGGGTGATTGTCGTTCTCGACTTACTCATTCATCTTTTTGCACTATTTTTTGCCTATTTAATCCGCTTTGACCTAAAGGCGGATTTTTCATTAATTGCCAATGAATGGGCAATACTTTCCAAATCACTTTGGTTTTTTGTACTTATCAAAGTACTTGTATTTGCGGTTTTTCAAATCCACCAAGGACTTGTTAGGCTCAGCTCTACCTCGGATTTCAAAAGAATTTTTATCGCCGAACTGATCACCTCACTTATTTTCATTCTAGGAAGTATGCTTCGCTTCTATAAGCTAGATGGATACTTTCTTTTTCCAAACTCTATTTTACTGATGGAGTTCATTTTTAGTACGGCTTTTGTCATCTCCGGAAGATTTATTGTCAAGTTACTATATTTAGAATACACCCGAGACAAAGGCAAAGAAGAAGCTATCCTTATTTTTGGCGCAGGGATTTCCGGACAACTCACCAAACGCTTGATTGAAAAGGATACGGCCAATCTTCAGCACGTTGTTGGCTTCCTCGACGATGCTGTATCATTACAGGGCAAACGTATTGAAGGCACACGTGTGTACCCACCTAGTTCATTGGAAAAATTACAAGCCAAGCATCAAATAAGCACCCTGATCATTGCTGTGCAAAATTTAGAACGCATCAAACTCAAAGAAATCTCAGAACAAGCCTTAGAACTTGGCATTCAAATCAAAAGAGTCCCTGAGGCCAGGGCTTGGGTCAATGGCGCATTCAATGTGAGTAGTATCAAAAAAATTGACATTAATAGCCTCCTTGGCCGGCCAGTCATACAAGTTGAAAATCCAAAAATGGAAGCGCACTTTTTGAACAAAACCATACTGATGACCGGAGCAGCCGGAAGCATTGGTAGCGGTCTTGCTGCAGCCCTGATTGCACAAAAAGCAACCCAACTCGTCTTACTTGATCAGGCAGAATCTGCGCTATTTGAATTAGAACAGCGCTTCCAGCAACTCAAAACCCATACAGAAATTGCTTACGTCATTGGCGATATCTACGACGCTACTCGCATGCAGCTCCTCTTTGAAACATACAGACCACAAATGGTCTTTCATGCAGCAGCCTACAAACATGTTCCGCTCATGGAGGCCAATCCGGCTGAGGCGATTCGCAACAACATAGGCGGCACCAAAATTATTGCTGAACTATCCGCGCAATTCAAAGCCGAGCAATTCATCATGATCTCCACGGACAAAGCGGTGAACCCAACCAACGTAATGGGGGCCTCTAAGCGCATTGCCGAAATGTTGGTGACTGAACTAAACGAACAACACCATACCGCTTACATTACTACTCGTTTTGGAAATGTACTCGGCTCCAATGGATCAGTTATTCCTGTCTTTGAAAAACAAATTGCTGGTGGGGGGCCACTTACACTCACCGACGCAGAAATTACCAGATTTTTCATGACCATACCCGAAGCTTGTCAGTTGGTCTTGGAAGCAGCCACAATGGGTCATGGAGGTGAAATATTTGTCTTTGATATGGGTGCGCCTGTAAAAATCTTAGACCTCGCCAAAAAAATGATCCAACTCTCTGGATTGAGGCCCTATACAGATATTGACATCCAAATAACGGGGCTGAGGCCCGGTGAAAAACGCTATGAAGAAGTACTTGCCAATGCGGAGAATACCATGCCAACTTATCACCCCCAAATATTAATTGCCAACACACGGCCCGTAGCCGCACCGCAACGTAAAATGATTGATCACTTGCTTGCAACTGCTGCCAAACAAGACAACGAAGGCAGCGTGCGCCTCATGAAAAAAATCGTACCCGAATACATTTCTAATAACTCCTTATTTGAAAAACTTGACCAATGATTGAGCCTGCAAAAATACAAGTACGACTCACCGATATCGACATCCTAGGCCACGTCAATAACGCGATCTACCTGAGTTATTTTGAGATGACGCGCATCCACTACTTTAACGAATTGGTGGGTTCAGATTGGGACTGGATGGAAAACGGAGTCGTATTGGTGCAAAATGAGGTAACGTATATTGAACCTATTTTTTTAGAACACACACCTAAAATTTTTATGTTTTGTAACAAAATTGGCAACAAGAGTTTTACGCTCAGTTACGAAATTTATGTCGATGGGCAACTCAAAACTACAGGAAGCAGTACGTTGGTTGGTTACA
>JALRJE010000127.1 GCA_023268965.1 Crocinitomicaceae bacterium | reverse complement strand
ACTTCTGATGCCCTCGCAAAATATCACAACCGTAGCTTCTTCTGATCGATCAAAGAGGATGCTCCGATACTCTCTATCCATGAGTATTAGATTAGTCTGCATAGGATTGTGTTTTGTTGTGGAAGGCTGGTGGATAGTACTTCCTATACTAGGAGCTATACTTCTACCCTGGTTTGCTGTGGTAAATGCAAATACCAAAGGTATTACGAAGGATACTGTAGAATCGCCCCATAAACCATTAGTAAGGGTATAGATGATATTGTGCTCGTGTCGAGCAGGTTATCTCTATTTACCGCCGAACTCTAATTCGCGTCGAGCTTAATTAATTCTAAAAATCGCGGAACTGAATGGTCCGAATACAAGCAGTGCCATTAGCATTGCTACTCCGTATATACACATAGTCTATACATTCCCTTCTATCTTGTCAATCAAATGTTTTGTCCATACGAGAGATCCTAGGGACGTTGTCGTAGATTGATTCATACTCTCTATTAAGTCTATTAGTTTCTTTTGCTCGGCATATTTGCCTACCGCCAAACCTGTCTCATAGGCTTGGTTTTCTATATTGGTTACCGCTATACTCCGGGTTGGAACCCACTTGTTACGGCTAACGCCGGCCCGAATCAGGCTGCAATTTCTTACTCACCTTTTGAGCGCAGTATTTATCAGGTTGGCTCTGTTCGGGAGGCTTCGCTGCTTACATTTGGAATCAATAATACCGCTGAGCTCAAGTTGAAATCAGCTCAAGATACGCTAACTGGTTACAAAAAAATTCGCCTGATTGATCAGTTTTCAGTTACGGGTTTTTATGACTTCACCAAAGATAGTATGCAGCTCTCAGATTTGGCATTGAACTTGCGCATCAGCCCGGCCAACTGGATCAACTTTGTGTCAAATGCGCAGTGGAGCCCATATGCTTGGAATCAATTAGGATCGACCACAGGCGAATACGCTTGGCAAAATGCGCAACAATTGGGCAGACTTACCACTACTAATCTTACAACCACTATTGTGGTCGCACCAAAAAAAGACCGTAAAAAAATTCAAAATCACAGTACCCTTTTTAACGAACAAGATTGGAATGCCGACTTCAATTATTATGCGCTGCATCCTGAGCGTGCAGTTTATTACGATATTCCATGGAAAATGAATTTGTCCCATGTTTATGGCATTCGAGCCAATCAAGAAATAAGTACGAGCAACCCAGACTCTTGGTTATTTGTTCAGACGCTTGTTCTTAGCGGTGACGTCAGTTTTACAAAGCGCTGGAATTTATCAGGTAATCTCAATTTTAACCTACAAGAAACCAGATTAACGAATGCATATTTTTCATTGAATCGCAATATGCACTGTTGGGCCTTGTCTTTTTATTATGTACCTCTTGGTGGTAATAAAAGCTTCTTACTAACCATCCGAAATACCTCGAGTATCTTTAGAGATGCCAAAATTGAATTCAGGAAGCCGCCGTCGTTTCTTTAGCGCTAGATTGAATGCGTTCGTTCAAGACTTTGCCAATATGAAAGGTGAATTGAGCACCAAAGAATACAATTTGGGCCGAATAATGTATCCATGCCAACATAATAAAAATGGAGTTGGCCACACCTAATTTACCCATCACAAAATAGTGATGTAAATAGTAACCAATTAGCCATTGACTAAGATACAAAAGGAGCGCGGTTGCAATGGCTCCATCTCGGGCAACTCGCCAACTCACTTTTGCGTTGTGCATGTATTTGAAAATCAATAGAAATATCAACACATTTGAAACTAAGGTAAGCACAACCTGTAATACCTGAAGGGAGAAATCAACAAAACCGTTGTTCCAATGTAGCCAATTGGTTAGGGCTGAAAAGATGAAAACTTGTAGGAAATAGAATAAGATAATTACCAGCGCAAAGACAGCGAGTAGGAGTACACCTACAAAGCGAAAGCCAATGATTTCCATGAAAAGATTTGATTCTTCTCTGCTCTTTTTAGCTACATTAAAAAATTCATTTAAACTGCGTTTGAGCGAAATCATAAATGCTGAGCAGGTGTAAAGTAATATCCCAATACTCACTAATTCTAAAAAGAAATTTGGTTTTTCGAAAGATATCCCCTCCACGAGCTGAAGGATAGTTTCGCTATCCTGAAGACCAAGGCCAGATTGAAGAAGGGAAGACACAATTTGACGCATGTTGTCTTGTCCAATAATGCGGCCATAGATTGACGTCGTTAGGTATATGATGGGAATGAACGCAAATAAGGTGTAATAGGCCAAGGCAGCACCATGGTGAAAAGCCCCTTCTTGAACGTATTCTTTGAGTGCGTCCCAGAATGCTTTGAGCATGAGGCGAATCGTACCTTTCTTATTTTTTGTGGATCTCAATGGCTTGTATATCGGTTAATTTTTCAAAAGCATAAAGCAGAATACGCTCCATATTTTTGCTTCTCACAAAGTTATGGTAAAGGCCGCCTACAAATAAGGCCTTTTCAAAACGCACTTCAATTCCAGATTGTGTAATCTTGTATTCATCCGGTCTAAAATGCAAAAGTTCTTCACCGTTTTTAAGTGTGTTTAGAGGTCCGAAAAGTTTTGCTCGTTCTGGTGCTTTGTAGTGGTAATATACCTCTTCAGGACGGTATTTTTTAGTCAATTTACCATTTTGAAGAATGCAAATATGATCGCAAAGACCAAGCACATCTTGCCCCTCGTGCGATACCAAAATGATGCCCGTATCTTCTTCGTCGCGGAGGTCCATGAGGTGGGTGCTGAGTTTTTGCCGCAAATGGGCATCTAAATGTCCAAAGGGTTCATCTAATAACAAGTAATTGGGTTGATTTGCAATTGCCCGGGCAATTGCCACTCGCTGTTGTTCGCCTCCTGAAATGAGATGGGCTTTAGTGCCGCTAATATCCTTAAGGCCAAATAGACGCAGTAATTTTTGGACGCGTTTGTCTCTTTTGGCGTAAGGCCAGTGTAAGATAGCTTCTCGAATGTTTTCTTCAACGGTGTGGTAAGGATCTAGTTTGAAATCTTGATTCACAATTGCTAGCCCTTTGAAACCGGGTACAAGTAGGTTTCTGACCGCTGTTTGTTGAATACCATCGATCCAAATTTCGCCCGCATCGGGGTCCTGTAGTCCGGCACAAATTTTTAGTAAAGATGATTTACCTGCTCCACTTTTCCCAACTAATCCTAAGATTTCACCGCGGCGCACCTGAATTTGTAGCGACTTCAGTATCTGTTTTTGGTAGGTCAGTTCAATACCACGTAGTTTGATCATCTGATGAGGGCTTTTGGAAAAGCTTTGGAGGCAATGAAGATTCCTGGTATTGGGTTGGCCATTGGCTCATAGTCTTTAAGGTAAATACGAATGGTGTAATTGGTGTCATCAGTACTGAAGCTACAGTGGTCTATGATACTTTTGGATGCACCCACATACAGCATAGGACTGTTCTCGGAATGAATTTCAAAAAGGTGCATTTGTTCGATTTCGTAAGAAAAAAGCGCATCGTTTTCGTCGTATCCTGACAGGGTATAGGTGGTATTCTCTTTTTCTAGCACTTTGAGAACGGCAGTCGTAATCTCTAATTCGTCTTCCCACTCGTAGCGCAGGTTATCGGCAGACTCTTTTCCACCGTATTTCTCATCGGCAAGTTCTTGGGAATAAAGCTCATTGAGCAAGTGGATGTGTATTTTACAATTCATCATGGGATTGTTTTTTCTCTACTTCATTTACTTTAAAGGCAGAGGGGATGAGTTCCGGCACGAGTTTCATGACGATAGGAAGTAGAAGCGTCCCGCCTGGCAACAGAAAAATTGCGAGTGATGGCATGGATTTTAAGATGTCGTAGAACTGTTCCTTGACTTGTTCTTTCTCTTCGGGGCTGAGTTCTTCTTTGGTAGATTTTTGTAATAGGGCCATGAGTTCTTGACTCTCTTTGATTTCCGTGATGAGCCGATCTCGGTTGCGACCAATGATCCTAAGCCAGCGCTTGCTGGTTTCTTTATAGGCAAAACTTGCTTCAGTTGATTGCTTGTAAACTAATAAGTCTTGAGGACCGCTATGCGCAATAAATGCAGTACTCATTTCTTCTGAGACCAGCATTTGTGCTTCGGTCATATTCAAGACCTTGCCTAGGGCCTTTAATTTCTGCCGCTCCAAGGGGCTTAGCTGGTGCGTACTTTGAAGCAATAAATGCCCGAATTCGTATGTCAGCTGACCCAAGAGTTCATCTTCAATGAATTCTTGTTGCAGTACCTTCAGCGGTATGCCAATTTTGATTCGTTTTTGATATTTATTTTTGAGCGCACGAGGCAAGGCAGCTGAGGCAATAAAATGGGCTAGAATTTTCTTTTCTTTTTCTTCGACCTTTCCATCGATAAATGCAGCGTAAATCAGGCCATTTAATATAGATGAGGTGTAGCGTTCGTAATTTTTAAGAAACGGTGTTTGGTCACCCTCTAAAAAGGCTCTAAAAAGAATGACATCCAAAAAAATAAAAGCATTGGAAAGGTGTTTGAGCCAATAATTAGCACCCATGAAAGAACTTTTGATACCTACTCTCGATGCGAGAATAACTTCGAGTTTTTTGTTTGGGGTTTGAGCGAATCTTATGGACAAGCGTTCGAGCAGACTAGCACCTTCAAACCCTTTGTAAAAAGAGAGCAATGTATCAGTAAATTCATCCTGACTAACTGCTTTTTGTTGCTTTCGATTATAAGTGAAAAATAGTGTTTCAAAAACTAGAAGTTTGAGTTGTTCGTCTGTATTGAACGTACTTGGATCTAATTCGTTTGAAAAGATAAAGGACTTGGCTGTTCCGTAAATAAGACCTGTTTGATGTGCAATAAAATGGGTGAGGTTGGCTTCTTTTTGGTGGATGAGGTCTTGGTCTACACTAAAAATACCTTTCTCCTGTAATTCAAAGAACTTTGCAATCCAATTTTTGGATCCTGGTGAAAAGTCAATTTTAGTGGAGGACATAGCGTACGCTGAGTGCCCAAGCGAAGCCTAATTGCAAGCGTGGTAGAACGTAAAGACTTGGCCCGAGATCCAATGAGACATTCAGCGGAAAATCTTCAAGGGTATGCTCGATACCAGCCACTGCACTAGCTCCGATGCCTAAACCATTCAAATTGGATTCAAACCGGCTCATATTTCCCAAACCTAAATTCGCTCCAAAGCCGTAATAATAATCGAGCAACTCATTGAGTTCATTTTGATAATAGGCATTGCCGTGTATCCATAAGGCACCGGTATTTCCTCCTAAACCAAGTTCATATGCTTGATGATTGATTCTATATTTTGCGTTTAGATAAGTCACACCGGGGCTTCCACCTCTCAAGCCAAGCGAACTCGTGTAGCGTTGCGCCGAAACAAGAAAAGTGCAAAGACAAGCAAGGGCAAGGATGAACTTCTTCATATCATTGGGTTTTGGTCAAATTTAGTGTTTAATACAGCGCGCAAAACTCAAGCGCCGATTAAAAAATACACTTGGGTTTGTTGAAAAGGCTTTGAATTCGAGTATATAAATTCCTGCGCTTGCTAAGGTGCCGTACTCAGTGCTTCCATCCCAAATTAAAATGCCTGTTGTTCCAAAAAGCGCATTCGTTGTGAGTTGTTTCACCAGTTGCCCGCTCAGTGTATAAATCGTTGCCTGAACCAACATATTTGCTGTGGGTAACTCGTAATGAATTTCAAGAAAATCGTGGTAACCATCTTGATCTGGGCTTAGTTCAGGATGGGTTAAGGTTAAAGCGCCTTTTTGTTGGGTGCCAATTTGCTGTGAGTTTTTGGCTCCCGGACTTGCATAACCAATGCTTTGGGCCGCCGAAAACCAGTTTTGTTCACTTTGGGTTGGCCCGGTAGCGTCCAATCTTTCTAAACTCACGCCCTCGGTATCTTCAATCAACGGAGCATGCCAAGTGCTGGTATATTTGAGCTGGTCCAATATATTGCCGTTGTAAAGGAGCGCACAAGTACCGCTGTCGTTATAAAAATAAGGAAGCGTTTGCTTTTTAATGTGTTTTGCAACGGCAAGTGGATAGAAGTGCAGTAAAAAACTAGTATCGGGGCAAAGCGCAAGAATTTCTTTTGGGGCAATTGATGGATACGTTATAGAATAACTTGCTTGCGCATTGCCGATACTGCAATTTTTAAGGCTAAGGTATTTATTGCTTGTATTGTAAATTTCTACGAAGTCTGAACCGTTACTGGGCGGGTCAAATAAAAGCTCATTAATGACGAGGTCGCCATTTGAGGGTTCTTCTAATCTAATAAAAGTGGTATTCAAACTTGCTTGGTTTCCCCAGCAGTCTGAAAGTGGAGAAAAAGAGATACCTACAGGCTTGCTTTTTGGGAGCGCTTGCTCGAATAGCAGCAGCAATTGTGCGTCATTTTGCATTTGTAGAAAGGGCAATACCCCTCGAGAAAATGCACTAATATTTTCAGTAAAAGTAATTTGAACATGTGCTAAACTAAAACTATCCATGGGTTCAGAAAAGCCGATCGCCAATAGGTTCGAGTCCCGAACTTCGGCAAACAAAAGAAAGGCAGCCAAGGTGTCGGCAATTGTATCCATTACAGAATTAGGAAGTCCGGGGCTGCCCCCGAGTACAGCTTCACTCCCTCGCCAATTGTGGGCAGCCGAGCAGGGATCTTCAAGAGAACGGCGCTCCAAACTGAATCCGCCGTCCTCTTTGGATGAGTCTAGGTACCAACTGAGTTTGTAGTCGACTTGATCTAATTTGATACCTTGTGGATCAAACAAGCTGACCAATTCACCGCTGTTACTAAGGCTTGGGAATGCAACTACTTCAATGGTTTTAGTAGGATCGAATCCAGCACCCTTCCCCGTTCCAACCAATGTTGCGTAGCAGTTTGGCTGTAACCAATAGGAGGGAAGCGTACAGCTGCCACCTGCATCGTTGAGTTGAAAACCATGGAGTTGTTGTGCTTGCAAACCGGCATTATAGAGCTCAATATATTCGGTATTAGGCAGGCCTTGCTGGGGTTCAGGATCAGCCATGAGCTCTGTGATGAGTATCTTCGACATACTCGGTTCTTGTATTGGACCATAATATAAATCGTCGAAGTAAAAATTTTGGGTATTACTACTGCTGTACACACAAGCAAGGCCAGCATAGGGCCCTACTGGCAGCCAGGGCAACTGCCCTGACAACCAAAGGTTGCTTGCGGCCGCCATACTTGTCTTTGCTTCAAGGGTATATGCGCCATTATAGCATTTGAAAGTAAAAAATAGCTGAAAAGCGGCCGCAATGCTGCCAGCGGGCCCAGTAGCAAGCAAACTATCGTAGCCATTTACTCTCCCAAATAATTTTGGAGCGTCTTGGCTTCCAGCCTCACCAAATTCGAGGTAGAGTGCATTTGAGGCCAACAATAAGTCGTTTTGATCTGCAAATAGATAAAAGCGACAAAAATTTAAACTCGAAGGGCTCAAATTGAGCCGAAGCCAAAAACTACATTCCCAATTTATGGGCAGATTTGACTGCGTAAAAAAAACAGTACTGCTTCCACTATTGATTGCATTGAGTTGAAGTTGGCGGTTTGAATTGATTGTAAATGAACCGATGTCGCCACCCCAAATAAGGCCCTGGAACAAATTTTGATCGTGGAAATCATCAAAAACTTGCGCAATAACAGGCCGAGGTGGACAAGCCGAATGCAGGAAAATTAGAATCAAGAAGAGTCTCATGGCAAACAAAGTTTATTTTTGTAAAAAATTGAAAAATGAAAGTTGCTGTAGTTGGAGCCACCGGCATGGTTGGTTCAGTGATGTTAGAAGTGCTGTCTGAGCAACAATTCCCTTTTACTGAATTACTTTTGGTCGCTTCCGAAAACAGCATCGGTAAAAAAATAACGTACCAGGGTAAAGAATATGCTGTCATTGGCTTAGCAGAGGCTGTGGCCGCGGCACCAGATATCGCTATTTTTTCGGCAGGGGGCGAGACTTCTTTGCAGTGGGCACCTCGTTTTGCAGAGCAAGGTACAGTCGTCATAGACAACAGTTCTGCCTGGCGCATGGATCCTACAAAAAAACTAATTGTTCCGGAAATCAACGGACAACTCCTGACCAAAGAGGACCTCATCATTGCCAATCCAAACTGCAGTACCATACAGCTTGTTATGGTATTAGCACCGCTGCATCGCAAATATGGTGTCAAGCGCGTTGTAGTTTCTACCTATCAATCCATCACCGGAACAGGCGTAAAGGCAGTTCAACAATTAGAAAACGAGCGCGCAGGAGTAGAAGGTGAAATGGCTTATAAGTATCCTATTGATAAAAACTGTATTCCTCAGTGTGATGTTTTCTTAGATAACGGTTACACCAAAGAAGAGATGAAGCTCACCAACGAAACCAAAAAAATCCTAGATCCAAGTATCAATGTAACGGCTACGGCGGTTCGGGTTCCTGTTGTAGGGGGCCACTCAGAGGCAGTCAATATTTCTTTTGAAAACGACTTTGATTTGCAAGAGGTACGCGCGCTTCTTTCACAAACTGCGGGTATCACACTACAAGACAACACTGCTGCACACGACTACCCAATGCCACGTTTTGCCGAGGGCAAAGATGACGTCTTTGTTGGTCGCATTCGCCGAGACGAAAGCCAAGCAAACACACTTAACTTGTGGATCGTTGCCGATAACTTGCGCAAAGGAGCCGCTACAAATGCGGTGCAAATTGCACAACTTTTAACTCGGGTTTAAAGTACAGGGCTCCCGAAAATGCAAGATGAGCTGTCTTCATCAAATCTTTTTATGAACCGATCAATTGATTTTTTTGATGCAAATTGTTTCATTGCCATATAATCTTTTACTTTTGTACCGTCTCTAAGGGGTGCCGTAAGGCTGAGAACATACCCATTGAACCTGATCTGGATAATGCCAACGAAGGGAAGATGACGTGCTAATTGTATACAACTATCAAGAATTAGCCCCTTGTTCTTGTTTGATTTTTTTAAAAATGAAAACAAGATTTCTATTAAGTATTTTACTGAGTGGCCAAATAGTTTTGGCCCAAGTGATTAAAACCAAGGATTTAACCGACACCACCCGACGTGTTCAAGAAATGGAAGGTATTGTGGTCAATGGGCTGCGTGCCCAAGATGCACCGAACAACACGCTTGTTTCCAAATCGACTTTAAATTCCAGAAACTTTGGTCAAGACATCCCTACGCTTTTGGAATTTACCCCTTCGGTCGTTACCACAAGCGATGCAGGTGCAGGGATAGGCTATAGCGGTTTGCGCATTCGCGGTGTGGACGCCAGCCGAATCAACGTGACCATCAACGGCGTGCCTGTAAATGATCCAGAATCCCACGATGTTTATTGGGTCAACATGCCTGACCTTGTTGGCTCCGTCGAAAACATACAAATCCAACGTGGTGTGGGTTCCTCAACAAACGGTGCAGCAGCATTTGGTGCAAGTGTCAACATCAAAACCAATACCTTAAAAGCGGCACCTTACGCGCGCACCGATTTAGCTGGTGGTTCTTTCGGAACATTGAAAGGCACGCTACAAGCTGGAACTGGTTTGCTCAATAAACGCTTTGCGCTCGATGCGCGCCTCTCTGAAATCCGTTCGGACGGCTACCTTGATCGGGCCACGAGCAATTTGCGATCAATGGGCCTAACAGCGACCTACCTTACAGATAAATCAGTTTGGAAAGCCGTTGTGCTCACAGGTCAAGAGCGTACCTATCAAGCTTGGTATGGCACCCCTGAAAGCCGTTATCGTGGTGATACGCTTGGCATGATCGCATACGCAGAGCGCAATGGACTCAATGCAGAAGAAACAAGCAACTTACTTACTTCTGGTAGAACATACAATTACTATACCTATGCAGGTCAGGTAGATAACTATAACCAAGATAACTACCAATTGCATTTTATTCATCAGTTTTCCTCCAAACTAAATATCAATGCCGCTGCACACTATACTTATGGTCGAGGCTACTTTGAAGAGTTCCGCAACCAAGACGACCTCAGTGACTACGGCTTGGCGCCGGTTGTTCTGGGTATGGATACCGTTGCTCAATCGGACCTCATTCGTAGACGTTGGTTAGCCAACCATTTTATTGGGGTGGTTTATGGGCTCAATTATCAGCATAATGAAAGACTTAAATTCACCCTTGGTGGTGCGGCCAATCGTTATGCAGGCGCACACTTTGGCGAGCTTATTTGGGCGCAGTTTGCATCTAATAGCCAAATTTACGACCGCTTTTACGACAACGATGCCCTTAAAAGTGAGGTCAGTTCTTACTTGAAAACAAACTATCAAAAAAATGGGCTCGACCTTACCCTTGACATACAATACCGTGGCATTGCTTACCAATTTTTAGGCGTTGATCAAGTGAGCGGTGTACTGACGGACGTTACACAAAATGTGAATTTTCATTTCTTTAATCCGAAGGTTTCTATTGCCAAAAACTTCGGTGCACACAACTTATTTGGCTCCTTTGGAATCGCCAACAGAGAACCTGTGCGTCGAGATTTTCGCGAGAGCACCCCTGCCAATAGGCCGCTCGCCGAACGCTTATTCGATACAGAATTGGCTTATCGTTATGCACACAATCGGATCTCAGCTCAAGCCAATTTATTTCTGATGTATTACCAAAATCAGTTGGTGCTCACCGGTCAGATCAACGATGTTGGCGGCTATACCCGAACCAATGTAGACAGAAGTTACAGAGCGGGTATTGAGCTCGAAGGAGCCTTTCAAATCTCTTCAAAAATGCGTTTGCAAGCCGCCACCACCTTTAGCCAAAACAAGGTCCTCGATTTCGTAGAATTCGTTGATGTTTACTTGGATGACGCACCCTACTACACGCAAATTCAAATTGAACATGGTAGCACTGATTTAGCCTTCTCTCCAAATTTTATTCAATCCTTAGCCCTGCAATATGCGCCGCTCGACCGCCTTCAATTGACACTTCAGTCAAAATATGTCTCGAGGCAATATTTGGACAATACATCCAATGTCAACAGGAGTCTTGACCCGTTTACTTTTACCAATTTGAGTTGTAGTTACAAGCTCAAGCAAAATTTTGCCAAAGAATTGGAGTTGGGTTTCTTGGTCAATAATTTATTCAATGCCCTGTATGCAAATAATGGCTACACATTTAGTTATCAATATGGTGGGCAAACAACGACTGAAAATTTTTACTATCCACAGGCGGGAAGACATTTGTTAGTGAAAATGAACATCCTATTTTAATTTCTATCTTTGAAAAAATTCTCCACATGAAAAAGATAGTTGCCTTACTTGCTTTAGTTTATTGCTCCAATGCATTCGCCCAAGTGTTAGAAAAACCACAATTGGTTGAAAAAGTAGATACAAGTATCAGCACTATAAAAGAGGTATTGATTATCGAAGCGCCAATTGACAACATAGCCAATATTACTGAAGCGCAAGTAGCTCTTTCGAATCAAACACCGCAATTTCCTGGGGGGCAAGATTCTCTGGACCACTATATAAAAGAGGCTGTTGAAAGTTTCATTTATGCCGATACCAATGAAACCTTTCCATGGGGAGAGTCTGTATATGTCGCGTTTGAAATAGCTACTGATGGACGAGTCACTCGTCCTATTATCGAAATGGGTTACAACGCACTTCTAGACAGTGCAGCGTTGGATATAGTTAAAAATATGCCACTTTGGACACCCGCGACCAATGAAAATGGAGTCCCAATAGTTGCTTCATATCGCCTTCAAATACTCTTTGATTTTGACCTCGATCTAGACGAAGATTTTGATTTTGAGGAAGAAGAAAATAAATCTAATAAGGCCCATTGGGCAGGTTTTGAAATAGGCGTACAATTGAATACGAATTCATTTTTAGGTTTCGACCCCAATTTTGCCCTGAATCCAGAATGGGAAAATATACCTCTGAAAAGCACCGTATTCAACTTCAATGTATATGCACATCAATTCAAATTATTTTCTGATTATGTTGGTTTGGTTACCGGGTACGGTTTTAACTTTATCAATACAGATTATGTAGCCAACTATCAATTGCAACACGATCAAAACAGCATTACACCCGTCTATGATTCTACCCAAAATTTCAGACGAAGCTCGCTTTATGGTGCTTATTTAACGGTGCCAGTTCTTTTTGAAATTAGAACGCATACCCAATTTAAAAAGGCCATTTACTTCAACGCCGGTGTATTGGGTGGTTTGCGTTTATATAGCCACCACAGACAAACCGGTGATTTTGATAATGGTGATAAATTTGAATGGATTACCCGCTCTAAGTTTAATCTAAATCCCTTCATGCTCGATGCATGTGTTCGAGTGGGTTACGGTCCGGTAGGTGCTTTTGTAAATTATGCAGTCTTAAGCACCTTCAAAAATGGAACTACTGTTGGTCAATTTCCTTTGCGTTTTGGTATTTCATTCAACATACCGCAATAAAGTTGGCCAATTTTATTGTTGAGAATATTGGAATGAGGAGAGGTCATTGCCTGCCATAAAAGATTTGGCGTCCATGCGTTTTTTACCTTCCATTTGGATTTCCTTCACCAACAACGTAGTCTGATTCCCACACGGAAATAATATCCCTTCTTTGTGCGCTTGCGGGCCATTCTGACGCAAGCACTTTTCGTTAGTAAGGCTCGTTCTGCAAATTTTAAATTGAAGCCAAGCCTTTTTTTGAGTAGACCACAATGTACACCACGCCGCCGGATACGGGTCTAAACCTCTGACAAAGTTGTGAAGGTCTTCTGCGTTTAAGGCCCAATTAATGCGCGTATTTTCTTTGAAAAGTTTGGGCGCAAGTGCACGTTTGCCCCTTATCGGTTTTTGGACCTTCGGGATTATTTTTGAGTCGGCTAGGCCATTGCAGGTTTGTAGGGTAAGTTGCGCGCCCAATTCTTGGAGTTCATCATGGAGTTCACCAAAGGTCATGTTTGGGCCAATTTCGATTTGCTCTTGCAATAAAATACTGCCCGCGTCTATATGTTCATTAATTAAAAAGGTGCTAACTCCGGTGTACGTATCGCCATTGATGAGCGCCCAATTGATAGGTGCAGCACCCCTGTAGGCGGGCAAGAGTGAGGCGTGTAAATTGAAAGTGCCCAGACGCGGCAACTTCCAAACAATATCTGGCAACATTCGAAAAGCAACTACCACAAAAAGGTCGGCCTTTAGATTGGTTAAGTCAGCAATAAAATCTTCATTGCGCAATTTTTCTGGCTGTAAAAGAGGTAAATTGTTGGCAACCGCATATTGTTTGACGGCACTTTGGTGCAATTGTTGACCGCGCCCAGCCGGTTTATCTGCAACGGTAACTACCCCAACAACTTGGTGCTGGCTTTGCTGCAATTCAGCTAAAATACGCACGGCAAAAGCAGGGGTCCCCATGAAAACGATACGTAGTGGTGTACTCATACTTGTTTATTTTGCCAATTTACTTTTCGAAGATAGGTAATTGAAATGATGCCCAATACCCCAAAATAGATGTATTCAATCGTCCATATCCAATAAACATCCAGCGCCCATACTTTGATAAATAAATAACAGAATATGGTATAAACCCCAACGGTGAAGAACTCGATTAACATCGAATGTAGGGTATTGCCACTGCCGTGAATGGTTTGAAAATATACCGAAATAAAGCCATACAATAAAATAGAAACAGCGATCAGCTTGAGAATAGCTGCGCTTTTTGCCACATAAGCCTCTGCGGGGTTCACCATTCGAATGAGTATTTCGGGATAAAGCAATGCCCCATGAAAGGTACAGAGCATAAAGGCTACTGTAAGTAGTTGTATTTTGCGCTGTATAATGGGTAGTTGATCAATTTTTTTGGCACCAAGGTATTGCGAAATATAGGTTTTTGTAGTTCCAGCAAAGCCCCAAATGGGCACAAACGCAAGAAAATAAATGGAGCGAATATTTTGTGAAACGGTAAGATCAAAAGTGCCTTTTTGTTCGAGCCAAGTAAAGAAGAGTGTCCAGGTGGCCAATGCAGAGAAACCTTGTAGTAGCAGAGGGCTACCTACTTTCAGCAATTCTTTTATCGAGCTAAAGTCTACCTTGAAATAGGCCAATAATTTATATTTCTTTTGCTCTTTCGAAAAGATCAAAAAGCCGACCATACTTAGCATGCCAATTGCATCGGCACTAGTTGAGGCCAATGCTGCGCCTTTGATTCCCATTTCCGGGAATCCAAATTCTCCAAAAATGAGAACGTAATCCAAAAGCGCATTGCTCGTGGCGGTGAGTATTGCAGTGACAAGAACCACCCAAGATTTTCCTTCGGCAAGAAAAAATGCTTGAATAGACAGCGTTATCATAGCAAAAAATAGTGCATAACTGCGCTGGCCAAGGTAAATGCCTTGAAGTCTTGCAATCTCTTTTTGTTCGGCGTATTGATCAATCCAGTTGGGCATAAAGAAAAACAGTACCACAAATAAACCAATCGCAAGTAGCATTAAAATCCAGATGGTTGACCCGAAAACCTGGCCAATGAGCTGTGGCCTGTTTTGTCCAATGCGTCTGGCGATGATAATTTGTGCGCCATCGGCCATACCGGCAAGGCACATGAAGAGCGTGACGTACATGAGGCCAGCATTTCCAACTGCATCAAAAGCTTCTGTGGAGTATCTGGCAATTAAAGAAGCGTCAGTGAGTAAGACGATAGACTGAATGAATCCAGTGAACATCATAGGCAAGGCCACACCTAAAATTGTTTTGTAGTTGAGCGCAAGCATTTAATCTATTTGAATCACGAGTCCTTTCAGATAGGCTCCTTCCGGATGAAAAGCCTGAATGGGGTGGTCTGCGGGCTGGTGCAGTTGTTCTAGAATTCGGCAAGAGCGCCCTGCATCAATGGCAGCGGCAATGATTGTATTCGTAAAGAGTAGGGTGTCTACTACCTGTGAGCAAGAAAAAGTAAAAATGATACCGCCTGACTTGATTTGGCGTATGGCGTGTGCATTGAGGCGTTTGTAGCCTTGAATGGCCTGGTGGCGTTTATCTCGGTGCTTGGCAAAGGCTGGAGGGTCCAAGACAATGATATCGTAGTCTTCGGCTAAATTTTTCATGTAGTCCATGGCGTCATCTACAATTGATGCGTGCCTGTCCTCGTATGAATTGAGCGTTACATTGGCATCGGTCAAGGCAATGGCTTTTTTGGAGCTATCTAAGGAGTGCACAACGGTTGCCCCGTGCTGTAGGGCTTGTAAACTAAAACCACCTGAATAACAAAATGTATTGAGTACTTTTTTGCCTTTGGCATATTTTCCTAAAAGGGCTCTGTTTTCGCGTTGGTCGATAAAGAAACCCGTTTTTTGACCGTTGATCCAATCTATGTTATATTTGACGCCATTTTCTAATGCCAAATGCGGAAGGGCAACGGTTCCAAACAAGTAGCCATCTGTAATTTCTTCTCTTTTTGGCAAGGTATCGCTAGACTTGTGATAAATGGCTTTCAAGTCTTTTCCGATCACCAATTGAAGAGCAGCTGCAATGAGCTCCACTTGTTTGTACATTCCATAAGAATGACATTGAATAACGGCCACGCCGTTATAAAAGTCAATAATGAGCCCCGGTAATTGGTCTCCCTCGCCATGACACAACCTGAAGATGTTATTTTTTTGCTGCAATAAACCAATACGCAAGCGCAATTGGTAAGCATTTTCCAACCTTCGTTCGTAAAACGATTGGTCAATAGTTTCGAAGTCAAAACTGAGCATTCGAACAGCAATGGTAGCGTGCTGATAATGTCCTATACCTAAAATTTGTTGTTTTTTGGTGGTTAGGCAAACGAGGTCACCATCTTGGAGTTCGGAGGTATCGCTAGCCAAGGCTCCAGAAAAGATCCAGGGGTGTTTGCGTTGAATGGAGTGCTCTTTGCCTTTGGCAATGGTCAGTAGGGGATAAGACATGTGCAAAAATAGCCTGAAATTGCGTACATTTGTCAAAAATTAAAGAGTTATGGCTAACAAACGAATCCTCAAAAGAAACATCAACGAAATGGTTTTTGATGTAGTAGAAGAATGTTTCTTTTTTGAAATGACAGCCCCAGACAAAGCCGACCGTTCAGCCAAACTGATAGACGAAGCTGCTGAGTTCCAAGACCAAATGCTAACTAAAATGCACCAGGCAAAAGATAAAGTAGCATATCGTGCCATCGTAACAGAGGTTGAGGCGAAGGCCAATTATTTTGTCGCTGCGCTAAACGCGCTCAATAATTAAACCAGAACCCCATGTGGGTTTTCGATACGTTTACACTTTCCTTGCTACTTGCAGGGCTCATGGTAGTACTCTGGATTTCAGAATGGATTCCCGTCTACCTAACCGCCTTGTTACCATTGCTCTTGGCAGTTCCCTTTGGGCTGCTGACGCCAAAAGACCTCGCTCTGTGCTACGGAGACGCCAATATTTTCCTTTTTTTCGGCGGCTTTGTAATGGCTTTGGCTTTAGAAAAATGGGGAGTTCACGAGCAAGTTGCACGCCGAATTATTGCCATTGTTGGCGATAAAAAATCTAACATTTTACTGGGTTTTATTCTGAGTACAGGACTCATCTCCATGTGGATTTCCAATACGGCCACCGCGCTCTTAATGCTGCCAATGGCTATGGCTGTTGTTGAAGCGATGCCGCCAGCGCATCGGCAATCGCGCTTTGCCGTATTTTTGATGCTATCTATTGCTTATGCAGCTAACATTGGAGGCGTAGGAACCCTCATTGGCTCACCACCCAATACCCAAATGGCAAGTATCCTAGCCGAAAATTTTCAAATAGAAATAAGTTTTCTAGACTGGATGAAGATTGGCATGCCGTTGGCTATTGTTTTATTATTTGTTATGTTCTTCATTTTTCGTTCTTTATTGGGTTCAGAACGAAAAGACGTACACGACTTACACTTTCATACCTTACCTTGGTCTAAAGCCCAAAAGCGCGTGCTGTGGATTTTTTCTATGGTAGCGAGTTTATGGATCTTTCGCGAAGCCATAGGGAGTGTATTTCACATCCATTACCGCGATGAAAATGCTGCTATTTTGGGAGCTCTTGCCATGTTTTTAATCCCAAATGGGGAGGAGGGTAAGCAGAAAATACTGCGTTGGTCTGACACCGAAAAACTTCCTTGGGGAATTTTATTATTATTTGGCGGAGGTTTGGCCTTGGCAGCTGTTTTGGAAAAAAATGACGTCCTGACATATTTAGCCAGTACCTTCAAATCATTTCATGGTCTGGGATTGGTAACGGCAATTGTCATACTCGCAACTCTTGCCATTTTTGTTTCAGAGGTGCTTTCTAATTTAGCTATGGTGACCTTATTTATTCCTGTTGTTGGCATTTTTGCGCAGCAAACGGGTCTCCCTTTGGTCTCTTTGGCAATGGCACTCACACTCGGTGCGAGTCTGGCATTTATGATGCCAGTGGGCACACCACCAAATGCAATTGTTTTTGGCTCGGGTTTTTTACGAATTAAAGACATGATGCGTTTTGGATTTTTGCTCAACATCATCAGCCTTGTGCTCATCAGTCTTTTTGTGCTTCTGTTTCTCTAATTGAAACAATATTGCTATTTTCGACCCTAAACCTATCGTATGCTAACTATAGATCGTTTATTTGATGTCCCTAGACATCAATTAAAAAATTACCCGAACCCTAATATGTTTGTTACCAAAACAAAAGGAATTTGGGTCCCGCTTTCTACATCAGATTTTCTTGATGCAGCAATGAATGTGTCCCGCGGCCTCATCTCTATTGGTGTTCAAGCTGGAGATCGTGTTGCAGTTGCCAGCTCCAATCGTTATGAATGGAATATATTGGATATTGCTGTTCAGCAAGTAGGTGCTATTTTAGTTCCGCTTTATCCGAATATTTCAGAATCAGACTATCGTTTTATACTCAATGATGCAGGGGTAGAAATTTGTGTGGTGTCTAATCAAGAATTAGTTGATAAAATTACGTCTGTTCGTTCCGACATTCCTTCATTGAAACATCTCTTCTCATTTGACCACACCAATGACTGTTCGCATTGGTCTGAAATTGAAGCAGTGAAAGAGCAAACTGAAATTGAAGCAGTTGAACAACGCATGCGCGAGGTTAAAACTTCAGATTTAGTTACCATTATTTACACCTCTGGTACAACCGGTAATCCAAAAGGGGTCATGCTCTCGCATTCCAATATTTTGTCTACGGTTTCATCTTGCATAGTACCCATACCAGCCGATAAAAATTCTAAAGTATTGAGCTTTTTGCCGGTTTGTCATATTTACGAGCGCATGTTACATTACCTGTACATGTATATCGGTTGCTCTATTCATTTTGCCGAATCTATGGATACCATCGGCGATAACATCCGTGAGGTCAAACCAGATGTATTCTCTGCCGTGCCTCGTCTAATAGAAAAAGTATTTGATAAAATTATGGCCAAAGGCGAGGACCTCACCGGTGTAAAACGCGCTTTATTTTTCTGGGCGGTTGGTGTCGCAGAGGCGTATGATGTTGTAGGTAAATCAATGGGGTACAAAGTAAAACTTGCCATTGCGCGCAAACTTATATTCTCCAAATGGCAAGAAGCACTTGGCGGGAATGTTAAAGCTATCGCCTCCGGATCAGCCGCACTTCAGCCTCGTTTAGCGCGTATCTTCTTGGCTGCAGATATTCCAATTTTAGAGGGTTATGGTCTTACTGAAACTTCCCCAGTTATTTCGGTAAATAATTTTGAAACTGGTATTCGCATTGGTTCTGTAGGCCCATTGGTCGATAACGTACAAGTTAAAATAGCACAGGATGGTGAAATTCTAGTGAAAGGGCCTAATGTCATGATGGGGTATTACAAAAACCAAGAGGCAACCGATGAAGTATTTGATACCGATGGTTGGTTTTGTACAGGAGATATCGGCACCTTTCAAGAAGATAAATTCCTTAAAATCACCGACCGCAAAAAAGAGATCTTCAAAACGTCAGGAGGTAAGTATATTGTTCCACAAGCAATGGAAAATCGCCTGAAACAATCTCGTTTTATCGAACAAGCCATGGTGATCGGAGAGGGAGAAAAATTTCCTGCCGTTTTCATCGTTCCAAATTTTGCCTTTGTACGCGAGTGGGCCGAAAGACACCAATTAGATTTTTCGAGTCTGTCTAATGCAGAGGTAATTGCCAATAGCACGCTTGT
>JALRJE010000123.1 GCA_023268965.1 Crocinitomicaceae bacterium | reverse complement strand
GACGGCCATTGGTACAACTCAGATTTCAAAAACCACCAGCTCTTTTACACGGGTTCACATTCTTTGGGTGTAAATCAAAGGCATCGGCTCACTTATACAGCAGCCTACACCGATAGAAATTTTGGTGCCAACGGGTTTTATTCCAATAAGTTTCCCGACCAATGGGAGCGCACCACCATGGCAATGGCTGGTGTTAAACACAATTACGGCTGGACTACTGCTCAGAAAGACGCCCGATTCACCATGTTTCAATTTCGCCAACAAGCCATGTTGCGCAGCCATGCCGATGAGTTTAGGCTCAAACGCTTTGACCCCGCGTTTTATACCAACACACACGTATCCAACGTGCTGAGTTATGAGGCGCAATTGGCGGTTTATAGAGATAAGCAACAATTCCTTTTTGGTCTAGAACAGCGCTTAGAACAACTCAATAGCAGCAATTTAGGTTTGAGAGAACGGCACTATCAAAGTGCATTTATGCAAGCGCTAGGCTCGATTAACGCCATGAACTATGCCGCGGGGCTTATGGTATTTGCTTATAATTTAGAAAATCCGCAATTGATGCCAAGCCTACAACTCGGTAGAGCGCTTTCTCATCAACATTATGTTTTTGCCAACTACAGCCGAGGTAACCGTGTGCCTAGCTGGACAGAAATGTACTATACTGACCCAGCTAATGTGGGCAATCCCAATTTGCTGCCGGAATATTCGCATGCAGTTGAACTTGGTTGGCGTTTAACCCAAAATGCATACAATAGCAAATGGTATTATTTTCAAGCGAATGCGGCGTTGTTTTACCGTCAGCACACCAACATGATTGACTGGGTTCGTGATGTATCAGCAATTTCGCCCAATCCAAACCCTTGGATGCCTGTCAATATTGCCAATGTATCATTTACAGGCTTGGAAACGAGTCTGCAATTCAATGTCAAGAAAAGCGGAACGTGGGGCCCGAACAAGCTGAATTTAAATTATACGTACATCACGGCCTCGCACAACTTTACAAGCGCGCAAGAATCTAGATATGCCATTACGAGTATGCGCCATCAACTCAATGGGCAGGCCTTGTTTGATCTGAGCGAGAAAGTTCGATTGAACCTTACGTACCGATTGGTGCAGCGCATCGAGCAAGATTTGTATCAGGTGCTAGATGCCAAGATACTGATTCCGATCAATGCGCATTGGACTGTTTTTGCCGAAGGCAATAACTTAGGTAATACCCAATATATTGAAGCAGGGTTCGTAGAAATGCCTGGTCGTTGGTTCAAGCTTGGGGTTAGTTTTGGTCAAAAGGCTGATGAAAACCCTAGACCTTATCAATTTTAATAACCTACTTTAGTGCGGGCGCGCTTGAGTACTTCTTGCGCCACGCTTTTCGCTTTTTGTGCACCAACAGATAGCGCAGCTTCAATTTCAGAAGGGTTTTCCATCAAGTGATTAAAGATGCCCCTTTCCTTAGCGAATCGGTCTAGAATGAGTTCAAAAAGCGCCTGCTTGGCATGCCCGTAGCCATAGTTGCCACCGATGTAATTTGCGCGCATTTGTTCTACTTGGCTTTCATTTGCCAGTAATTTGTACAAGGCAAAGGTGTGGCAGGTATCCGGATTTTTTGGTTCTTCAAGAGGCGTGCTATCAGACACTATTGACATGATTTGCTTGCGCAATTGCTTTTCAGGTAAGAAGATATCTATATAATTATTTCTTGACTTACTCATCTTTTCACCGTCGGTACCTGGAATGAGCATGGTGTCGGGCTGTATTTGCTCTTCTGGCAACACAAAGGTGTCTCCGTAGGTGAGGTTGAAACGGTTGGCAACATCTCTAGCCATTTCGATGTGTTGTTTTTGGTCTTTGCCCACAGGTACAATTTCGGCATCGTAAAGTAGGATATCAGCCGCCATTAAAATAGGGTAGGTGAACAAGCCGCCATTGACGTCGTCTAGCCGATCTGCTTTGTCTTTGAAAGAGTGCGCGAGTGTCAGTCTTTGAAATGGATACTGACAAAGTAGGTACCAGGTAAGCTCTGTGACTTCAGGGACGTCAGACTGACGGTAAAAAACGGTTTGCGCTGGATTTAAGCCAAAAGCTAACCAAGTTGCTGCGGTAGCATAGGTGTTGTTGCGCAGTGTGCTTCCGTCTTTAATTTGGGTAAGGGAATGCATGTCGGCAATGAACAAAAAAGATTCATTAGAAGGGTTTTGAGCCAAGCGGATAGCAGGGAGAATTGCGCCTAGGATGTTCCCTAAGTGCGGAGTTCCTGTGCTTTGTATTCCGGTTAAAATGCGAGACATGTGTTCAATTTTGTTCAAAATTAGTCATTTTGCAGCGTTTTTGTGACGCAAATGCTACATGCTTATTGTTAACTTTGAACTATGCAAAAAATCACTGGTTTTTTTGGTCTACTTTGGAAGCTCTACATCGCGGTCGTGTTTTTTGTATTTGCAATTTTGTTGTACCCCTTATTCTGGACGCTGCAGCTGAAGTCCAGGTGGCGAAAAAAAAGCTTTCAAGTATTTATTTTGTGGAGTTGGCTCATTCGTATTTTATGCTTTTATCCGGTGCGTTTCAAGGCAAGGGCTGTGCTTCCAAAAGCGCCATTCATCATCATTTCCAATCATAGTTCTTACCTCGATATTTTCTTACTACATTCGATTTTACCAACGCATCCGTTCTCTTTTTTGGGTAAAGCAGAACTCCTCAAGTACCCAATTGTCAAAACGTATTTTAAGGCCTTGAATATTCCGGTTTATCGCAAGGATAAGACCAAAGCAGGGCAGGCTTTGGTGCAAGCCAAAAAAGCCATCAACGACGGTTGGTCTATCGTTATTTTTCCAGAGGGTACCATTCCGGAAGAAAATATTCCACAAATGATGCCATTTAAAAATGGGGCATTTCGCCTGGCTCAAAATTTGAATGTTCCGATTGTTCCGCTCACCTTTACGCAGAATTTTCATTTATTCTCAGATC
>JALRJE010000094.1 GCA_023268965.1 Crocinitomicaceae bacterium | reverse complement strand
CCAAATTTTTTACCGATAACCACGTTACGGCCCTTTGGCCCAAGGGTTACTTTTACTGCATTTGCCAAAGCGTCAACTCCTTTTTTAAGTTTTTCGCGTGCTTCAACGTCAAAGTGAATTTCTTTTGCCATTTTGTTTTAGTTAATAAGGATTAAAAAATACCATAAATGTCTGACTCTCTCATGATGAGAAAAGTATTGCCGTCAATTTTAATTTCAGTGCCTGCATACTGACCATAAAGTATGGAGTCACCGACTTTCACTGACATTGGCTCATCTTTTTTACCGGATCCAGCTGCTATAACAGTACCACGCAATGGTTTTTCTTTTGCTGTATCCGGAATGATGATTCCACTTGCTGTTTTTTGCTCTGCTGGCGCAGGTTCTACCAGAACTCTGTCTGCCAAAGGTTTAAATTTTACTGACATAAAAAAAATTTTAAGTTGTTATTTGAGCTTCGAAAAACATGCCAAGTGTTGTTTTACGTCAAAATTGCATATTGGACAAAAAAAAATGTCAGTATGCGTGACATACTGACATTTGAAATGTTGAGATATACTATTTACTGACCCTGGTTTTGGCCTTGGCCTTGATTCGGTGCTTGCTGTTGTTGTTGTTGTGTTTGTGGAGCAGCTTGTTTTGGCGGCTTAGGCTGGCTAATAGAAATGCCTAGGCTAAAAACAACAATTGCTGCAGCTAAACCCCATGTAAGCTTGTCGATGAGTTCATTAGTGCGTTGTACGCCACCCAATTGTGAAGCACCGCCGAAATCAGCACTCAAGCCTCCACCCTTTGGATTTTGAACGTAAACTACTAGTATCAGCAATGCGCTGGCTACGATAATTAAAAAAGAAAGTATTCCTGTCATGATGATGCGTTGAGGTTTTTCTTAAGTACTTTAATTTGGTTTGCAAAGAAACTCTTTTTTTCTGGATTAAGCAAAATTAATTGTTCGTAAACTGCTATTGCTTTGGCAACGGCACCTTGCATTGCATAGATTTTGGCTAAGGTTTCGGATACTGGAATCTGAGCCGAACTTAGACTTTCTTTGGCCTTTTTTGAAGGAGAGTAAAATTCTTGTTTGGGTTTGTCAAAGGTCAAAAATTCTTTAGGGTCTTCTGCGCTGGAGTGATCGTTGAAATGCAACCATTGCGAAAAGGTTTGTTTCTCTTGTTCGGGAAGTGAAGGTTTAGACGCACTCGGTTCCAACTCTGCTGGGTTGCTTTCCTTGGATTTTGTTTGCTGCTCCTCTCTGTTATTAGTCAGAAGACGCTCATCTTGCTCGGCTAAAGCCTTAAGTTCGTCGGTATAAGTGAGGTCGACAAAGGAGCTACTGATGAGGCTTGCGCGAAGTATTTGATCGAGCGGGTCAGCAATTGGTTCAGTGGTGATTTCTGGTTGGGGAGCTGTCTCCGCTTTAGCAGGAGGCGCAATTATATCATCAGCAATCATTGTACTGCTGTCTTGTGAAACTTCTTGAATTTTTGAACCCTCTACAAGGATTTCGTAGAGAAAAGTTCTATTCTGAATAGCAAAAGCATGCTGTTCTAGGGCTTTTGAGAGCCTCACATCTTTTTCGTTAGCTAAGGTTTTGAGGTAGAGGATTGAAAAAGTCGTGGCGTAAGGATAAGCTTGATGCAGCGCCTCTAAATCTGAAAGGTGATTTGCTGAACACAAGTTTGTATTCAATATTTGGGCATGAAGTTGTTCTTGACTTAACACACTACGAATTTACCAATTACTATATAACTTATTTAAGAGGTCTTGAACCATTTGCTCAGAAATTTCAGTAAAAAGCTTTTGCTCCACGTCGGCCAAATTTGCCGAGGCAGAAAAATCTGCAAAACGCGTACTAACCATTTGCCATTCCTCTTCTTTGGGCGCTTTTATTTTAATTTTTAAAGACAAAGACATTGTAAGTCTATTGCTGGTAGCATTATCTGACCCTTGTATAGCAACTGGCTGCACTTGATAGGTAGTTATACTCCCTTCAATATTCACCTCTCCAGCCCCTTGCTGGGTATTTAAGACAAGCCTTGTATTGTTTTGAACGCCATCTTTGAGTTGCTCTGTAAGTATCGGCGCAAAAGACAGTGGGCAATTTGGAGCTGTATTTTCCAAATTTTGAATGGTAAAACTTTGCCATTCAACGGGCATTCCGCCGCTATCTCTAAAGGAGAAGCTCTCGGGCCAACAAGCACTCAGTAAAAGCGCAGAAAATATAAACAAGAAATATTTCATCATTCGGCCAGTTGAAATTCTTTAATCTTTCGATACAAAGTACGCTCTGAAATACCAAGTTCTAGGGCCGCGTATTTGCGTTTTCCGCGGTGCTTCTCGAGCGCTTTTTGAATGAGCTCTTTTTCTCGATCCTCCAAGCTCAAAGACTCCTCAAGTTCGATATGCTCTTCGTATTCATCTTGATTCGAGGGGTTAGACAACTGCGCAGGATCGGTAAGAACAGCAGGCGGAGGCAATATTCTGGCCGGGGTGCTTGTTTCTTCGTATACCTCTTGATATAAGCGCGTTACGGCAGCCGACTGATCTGGACTTAAGTTGATATTTTGCGTTCCGCTCGCAATATCAATCACTAATTTTTTAAGCTCTGTCAGGTCTTTTTTCATGTCGAACAAGAACTTGTACATGAGCTCTCTTTCTGAAATAGATTCCTGATTATGGTTATTGAGCAGAAGTTCATTACTCTTTTCGGTGATGGGCGTTAGGTAAGCATTTAGGGTAAGCGGATCTATTTCGCGCGCTGTTTCAATTACGGATAGCTGTTCTACTAAATTTTTGAGTTGGCGAATATTACCTGGCCATGGGTAGCTCAATAGTAATTCTACCGCTGAATCCGTCAACTTAATTGCTGGCATTCTGTATTTGTCTGCAAAATCATTGGCAAACTTTCTGAATAATAAATGGACGTCTTCGGCGCGCTTACGCAAAGCTGGAAGCGGAATTGGAACAGTGCTTAGCCGGTAATAGAGGTCTTCGCGGAACTTACCTGAACTAATTGCTTTTTGCATGTTTTCATTGGTAGCAGCCACCACCCGAACGTTGGTTTTTAGGGGCTTGGAAGAACCAACTCTGATGTATTCTCCGGTTTCAAGTACGCGTAAAAGGCGCACTTGCGTTTGCATGGGTAGTTCCGCCACTTCGTCTAAAAAGATTGTGCCGCCATTCGCCACTTCAAAATAACCTTGTCTGCTACCTTGAGCACCCGTGAATGACCCTTTTTCGTGGCCAAACAATTCGGAGTCGATGGTGCCTTCGGGAATGGCACCGCAATTGACGGCGATGTATTCTCCGTGTTTGCGTGCACTCAGCTGATGAATGACTTGGGGTATGATTTCTTTACCTGTTCCACTCTCTCCGGTGACCAATACAGAAATATCTGTAGGGGCAACCTGCATGGCAATCTCCAATGCCCTATTGAGTAAAGGTGCTGAACCAATGATGCCAAAACGCTGTTTAATTTGCTGGACGTTCATTCAATTGATGTTTCTGTTAAACAGTAGCTACGATTTCTCCGAGGAGCGTTGCCGACGTGCAGTCGGTAATTCGTACTTGTACGTAATTGCCTTTTTCTTGATTTTCTTTTGGGAACACAACCATTGCGTTACTTCCAGTGCGTCCACACAAATGATCTGCTGATCTTTTAGAATTGCCCTCAATAAGTACCTTCTGGATAGTGCCAACCATACGTTGATTTGACGCTAAAGAATGTGCGAGTTGCTTTTCAATAATTTCATTTAAACGTTGCCCTTTCACCTCCTCGGGAACGTCGTCTTTGTATCGTCTTTCTGCTAGGGTTTTAGGTCTTTCAGAATATTTAAACATATAAGCAAAGTCGTATTGTACAATATCCATTAGGCTCAATGTTGCTTCATGCTCTTGCGCTGTTTCGCCACAAAAACCTGTAATGATATCTGTTGAAATAGCGCAGCCTGGAATAATACTTTTTATGGCGGCGATACGCTCGAGGTACCACTCTCTAGAATAGCCTCGATTCATGCGGTTGAGCACATCGGTATGGCCTGACTGAACAGGAAGATGAATGTAGGAACAAATGTTTTCATATTTGGCCATCATTTCGAGGACGTCATTGGTCATGTCTTTCGGGTGCGACGTACTAAATCGGACGCGTAATAACGGAGAGACCAAAGCAACCATTTCCATGAGCTGGGCAAAATTGGTGGTGGGCTCGGCCTCGTTTTTGACTTCGCCTTTAGCACTGATATTCCAGCGGTAGGAGTCGACATTCTGACCAAGTAAGGTCACTTCTCGATAGCCCTTCTCAAAAAGATCTTGACACTCTGCAACAATGGTTTTGGGGTCTCTGGAGCGTTCTCGTCCGCGCGTGAACGGAACAACACAAAAAGAACACATGTTGTCGCAGCCGCGCATGATGGTTACAAATGCAGAGATGCCACCTTGATCCAAACGAACCGGTGAGATGTCTGCATAGGTTTCATCTCGAGATAACAGCACATTTACTGCCTTCTGGCCGGTTCCGACCTCATCTATTAAATTTGGGAGATCTCGGTATGCATCGGGGCCGGCAACTAAATCCACCAGCTTTTCTTCGTCGAGTAAATTCTTTTTTAAGCGTTCGGCCATACAGCCGAGAATACCTACTACGAGCTCAGGATTGCGTTCTTTCTTGATTTTAAATTCAGTTAAGCGGTTGCGCACGCGTTGCTCTGCGTTTTCCCGAATTGAGCAGGTATTGAGGAGAATGACATCAGCGTCGTCGATATTGCGAGTAGTTTGATAACCCTGACCCGAAAGTATGGAGGCAACGACCTCGCTGTCCGAAAAATTCATTTGGCAGCCGTAACTCTCTAGGTATAGTTTTTTTGCTGCTGAATTGTCGGTGGTTGGGATGTCTATTGCCGAGCCTTGAATGGACTCATCTATTACTTTGTTTTCGTATTCCATCATTTTTGTTGAACTGCAAAAATAGGGCAAATTCAAACTACTGACAAATTGTCAGCAATCAAAGTATGTAATCATTTCAAAAAAAATAACCATAGGTTAAGTGTAAATGCGCACAAAAATGCAACTGACATGTTCTTTTATGTATTGTTTTCCTTTTACATTTGTCCCCAAATTCTACTTATGGCTAAAAATCTTGTAATTGTCGAATCTCCTGCAAAAGCGAAAACTATCGAGGGTTACCTTGGCAAAGACTTCATAGTAAAATCTAGCTATGGACACGTTAGAGACCTCGCAAAAAAGGGGCTAGCCATAGACCTTGAAGCTGCTTTTACACCTCAATACGAAGTGAGTGCAGACAAAAAACAAATCGTAGCCGAACTTAAAAAATTAGCAAAAGCAGCAGATACCATCTGGTTAGCTACCGATGAAGACCGCGAAGGTGAAGCCATTTCCTGGCATTTATACGAAACATTAGAACTCCAGAAGAAAGATACCAAACGGATTACCTTCAACGAAATTACCAAAACAGCCGTAACAAGGGCCATTGAAAACCCACGTCAAATCAATCAAGAACTGGTCGATGCACAACAAGCGCGCAGGGTTCTTGATCGAATTGTAGGATTCGAACTTTCGCCGGTGCTTTGGAAAAAGGTTCGCCCAAGTCTTTCGGCTGGTCGGGTGCAATCTGTCGCGGTGCGTTTGATCGTAGAGCGAGAACGCGAAATCGACAAGTTTAATTCAGAAGGATTTTATCGTGTTCAGGGGCAATTTATGAGTCGGAATGGTTTAATCATGGCCGAACTCAACCAACAACTTGCCGATAAAATAGCTGCTCAAAAGCTACTAGCTGAAGCCCAAAACGCGACATTTAGTGTTGAAGATGTACAGCAAAAACCAGCTACCAAAAACCCTGCAGCGCCATTTACAACCTCGACACTACAACAAGAAGCGAGCTTAAAACTCGGTTTTTCGGTAAGTAAAACCATGAGCGTGGCACAAAGACTCTACGAAGCAGGCCATATCACTTACATGCGTACGGATTCGGTCAATTTATCTCAAACAGCACTAGACGCTGCAAAAATTGCGATCACATCGATGTATGGCGAAAACTACGCCAAACCAACCAAATATAGCACCAAAAGTGCAGGTGCACAAGAAGCACACGAAGCCATTCGACCTACTGATTTCACAAAACCCAGCATCAATTCCGAACGGGACGAGCAACGCCTTTATGAACTCATTTGGAAGCGCGGTATTGCCAGTCAAATGGCTGCTGCACAACTCGAAAGAACAACCATTAAAATTGGTGGCCTCAGCCAGCCTTTTTACTTTCAAGCTAAAGGTGAGGTCTTGATTTTCGATGGCTTTTTAAAAGTCTATTTAGCTACCGATTTGGACGATGACACAGAGGAATCTGAGACAGAAGGGCTATTGCCGAAGGTTGCTGTAGGTGAAACACTGCAACTTGAACAAAGCACGGCTACAGAGCGCTTTAGCCGTCCACCATCGCGGTATGTCGAAGCTACACTGGTTAAAAAATTAGAAGAACTGGGCATCGGTAGGCCTTCTACTTATGCGCCAACGATTTCGACAATTCAAAAACGCAATTACGTTGAAAAACAAGAAAGAGAAGGCTCATTGCGCAAATATGTTCAGTTGGTGCTCTCCCAATCAGGTATTCAAGAAATTGAAAAGTCAGAAACAACTGGTAAAGAAAAAAATAAGCTTTCTCCTACAGACATCGGTGTTGTTGTTACTGACTTTTTAGTCGAAAATTTTGAACAAATTCTGGACTATCAATTTACAGCCAAAGTAGAGGCATCTTTTGATGAAATCGCGAATGGTCAATTGAAATGGACAGACATGCTGCAATCTTTCTATGGACCTTTTCATTCAACTGTTGAAAATACACTCGAACACTCTGAAAGAGCAACTGGTGAGCGGGATTTAGGCATAGACCCTAAAAGCGGTCGTAAAATGATTGCACGCATTGGGCGTTTCGGACCCATGATTCAAATTGGTGATGAAAAAGCGGACGGCCTCAAGCCCCAATTTGCATCTTTACAAGCCAACCAATCTATCAACAACATTACCCTTGAAGAAGCACTCAAGTTATTCGAACTGCCCAAAATACTCGGTGACTACGAAAATGAGCTTGTAAAAGTGAACATTGGACGGTTTGGACCTTACGTTCAGATCGGCAAACGTTTTTGCTCAATACCCAAAGAAGAAGACCCGATGTCAATAAGTCTCGAGAGAGCTATTGAACTCGATGCCATCAAGCGCGATGAAGCCGCAAAAGCTATCATACAAACATTTGATGAGAATCCTGAAGTTCAGCTGTTAAATGGACGTTACGGAGCTTACCTTAAGATTGGCAAGGACAATTTTAAATTGCCAAAAGATTGTCAACCCGAAACCTTGAGTTTGGCTGAATGTATGGAAATTGCTGCTAATCAGCCAGTAAAAAGTGCAAAAAAACGGCCCATTCGAAAAAAATAACTATTATTGATTGAAAAATATCAAATGAACGGCAGTATCAATAAAGTTATTTTAATCGGGAATTTGGGCAAAGACCCGGATGTCAGGCGCTTGGAAAATGGAGCTGTAGTTGCCTCATTTCCTTTGGCTACCTCAGAAATCTATACCGATAAACAAAGTGGCGAGAAGAAAGAAGTGACCGACTGGCACGATATCGTTCTTTGGCGCGGACTTGCCGAAGTTGCAGATAAGTATCTACGCAAAGGTGCTAAAATATATGTTGAAGGGAAACTTAAAAAAAGATCTTGGACAGATAAAGAAGGTCAAACCCGATACGCCACAGAAGTTATTGGCGACGATCTCACAATTTTATCGCGTACCGAATCGCAAGACAGACCTTCAAACTATGGCAATGAAGGTAAACCAAATCCTCCCTCACCCATCGCTGGTTTAGCCTCAGATACAGACGATAACCTCCCATTTTAATTATGAACAGTTCTATAGAACCTCCGAGTACCAACGCATCGCTTTTTGATTTTTTTACTCAGTTTAGCGATGCAACCTACCTCTACATACTCATCATCATCTTACTACTTTTTTTGTCTGCATTTGCCTCTGGTTCTGAAAGTGCATTTTTTTCACTCAAGCCCAAAGACAACGAATCGATCAACAATCATGCGTCTGCCAGGGCTCAAATGATTCGTAAATTATTAGCTAAACCACAAGAATTATTAGCTACTATTCTCATTTTCAACAACTTCGTTAATGTCGGTATTGTCATTTTATCCTCTTTTGTTTTAAATGATATTTTTCCTTCACAGGAAGGAATAACACTTTTGCGCTTTGTTGTTGAAGTGATTGGAATTACGTTTATTCTGCTTTTATTTGGAGAAGTAATTCCAAAAATATTTGCCAATAGAAATGCTTTCAACGTCAGTTTACTTGCTGCTTACCCACTGAATTTAATAGGTAAAACGCCACCGATATCTTGGTTGAAGCACGTTTTAGTTTGGGGAACAAACTTCATTCAAAAATTAGGAAACAAAGGCGCAGCCATTGACCAAAATGAGCTAGAACAAGCTGTTGCACTGACCAAATCAGAGTCGGGCTCTGAGGATGAACAGCGCATACTCGAAGGAATTGTCCGTTTTGGTAAAACAGAGGCCTCTGAAATCATGACACCTCGGATAGAGGTCGAAGATATTGATGCCGCTGATAATTTTACCGAAGTACTTACGAAAATCATAGAAGTTGGCTTTTCTAGAATACCCGTTTTTGACCAGAGCCCCGACAATATCATCGGCATATTGTATATCAAAGATCTGCTTCACCATTTGGGACAAGCGGCAGATTTTAACTGGCAGAAGGTCTTGCGCAAACCCTATTTTGTACCGGAAAATAAAAAAATAAACGATTTGCTACAGGAATTCCGAAACATGAAAATGCATATGGCAGTTGTTGTCGATGAATATGGAGGCGCCAGTGGAATTGTTACATTAGAAGATATTTTAGAGGAAATTGTCGGTGATATCACAGATGAGTTCGACGACACCGACCTTCAGTACACCAAACAAGCAGCACATATTTTCATTTTTGAAGGTCGAACCTCTCTCAATGATTTATTGAAAATTATTGGCGAAAAACACGAGCAACATATTGAATCTGCCCGTGGTGAAGCTGAAACACTTGGAGGGTTAATAATCGAGGTAGCCGGAAGAATTCTTAAAAACAAAGAGTTTATTCAACTCGGACCTCTTAAATTCATCGTTGAATCTTCAGATAAAAAACGTGTTAAATCGGTAAAAGTCCAGATAGATGAGTAAGCGCAATTTACGATTGACTTTATGTTCAATTCTATTCATGCTAGGAGCTTGCAATGATCCAACCCCTGTGCCTAAACCTAGTTCATTTTTACGCACAGAATTTCCCAAGCATACCTACAGACCCTACTTAAGCCCACAAAACTTTCGTTTCGATTTGGCAAATCTCTACATGCCCAAATCATTTGAACAAGCTCAAACAAACTACAGCGTTCAAGAAATTGATTTAGGCCCCTTGAATGGCACCCTGTTTCTGTACTATCTTCGCATCCCAAATAAAGACTCTTTACCCGACATCATCAATTTTGCAAATGACAAAGTAGATGAACATAAAATCATGGCGGACAAAATCGACTTTGAACAAATCATCGAGCCTAGAAAAAAAGTATATGGCACTTTCTTTGAGCTTAAAGGTAACGTCGCGACCAACTTCCAATTTTATCTTACGGATTCGCTCCAGCATTTTCTTCGAGGCGAGGTTCTGCTGAATTGTCGACCCAATTATGACTCACTAAGGCCCGCTTTGCAGTACCTGAAAACAGATTTGCAACTCATGCTCAAAAGTTTTCAATGGAACCAATAGGTAAAAATAGAGTGGTCATTGCTTTTGGTTCAAATCTCGGTGCAAAAGAGCAGAACATACAGCAAGCCATCAAATTGCTCAATCAAACTTGCGGACATGTTGCCCAAGTTTCTTCACTAGTCAAAAGCGAACCAATGGGTTTTGCTTCGGCACATGAATTTATCAATGGTTGTTTGTTGTTACTGACCGACTTACCTCCCCAGGAGCTTTTGCGAAAAATTAAGGAAATTGAGAGCTTAATGGGTAGAATAAAGACCAAAGAAACCTACGAGGATCGGCTTATTGATTTAGATATCATATTATATGAAAATCTGTGTGTCAATTCTACCGATCTGCAAATTCCCCACCCAAAATACTTGGAACGTCCGTTCGTAACCGAACCA
Source organism: Crocinitomicaceae bacterium (assembly GCA_023268965.1). Taxonomy (GTDB): domain Bacteria; phylum Bacteroidota; class Bacteroidia; order Flavobacteriales_D; family Crocinitomicaceae; genus UBA952. Next base: position 5,368 of record JALRJE010000094.1, on the reverse strand, counting down.
CTTCGGGAACTCGATTTAGGTTTTTCATTGATTTGAGCTAAAAACCACCTCTCAAAAAGAATCATGTCTATTAAAATGTAGATGTTAAAATAATTCCCTAATTTTGCAAGGAATCATTAAATATGTAATCATGAATCTTACTCGCTTCAACGGAACCTTACTCATCGGAACTGCTGCGTTTTTAGTTGCCTCTTGCGATCTCGTCAAAGACATTACTTACACAGTCAACCCCGATCCACTTGAAATGCACGGAGATTCCGTGAAAGTAAGCATTACCGTTAATGTTCCCGAAAAAGGAATTAAAAAGACAGTCAAGGCAGAAATTACTCCTAAAATTGGCTCTACCCCTGTCGGAACATGGTATGTGAATGGTTCCAAAGTTACCGGGAACGGCACAAACATCGACTTCAAAACAGGTGGTACAGCTACCTTAGAAGAAACCGTCGCTTATGATCCGTCAATGGAAGCTGCTGATTTGATTATCACTGGAAAATTGTATAAGCAAACAAAAGAAAAAGGAGCTTTGCCCGAAACCAAAATTGCCGATGCAACCATCATTACGCCATACTTAGTTGACAAAACTTTCAAAGTGCTCACCGAACAAGATGCATTGGTTCGCCAGTTTGACAAAACAACCACGGCAACCATTAATTTTGAAAAAGGAAAATCTGATGTGCGTGCCAACGAAATCAAAGATGCAGACATGCTCTCTTTGTTGGCTTGGGTGCAAGCTGTTCAAACCAATCCTAAGATTAAAATTACAGGAATAGAGATCAACGGTTATGCATCGCCAGACGGTGAAGTCGCTAAAAACGATAACCTATCCTCTGACCGTACAATTGCTGCTCGCAAGGCTTTAATTGACTTAATGAAAAAAGCAAAGCTCACTGCTTATTCCGATACCAGCGCATACACCCTTGCTAAATTTGGCGAAGACTTCGCAGGATTTAAAAGCCAATTAGCAGCAACAACCACCATCCCTGAAGCAGATAAAAACTTATTTATCCGCATTCTAGAAATGACCAAAGACGCGGAGCAACGCGAAAAAGACATGATTGCATTAGGTAAAGCATATACCGAACTTGAGCGTGACGTCTTCCCTATGATTCGCCGTGCCGTTGTTATTGTAAAATACACTGAATACGGCCTTACTGACGATGAACTCCGCGCTGCAAGTGTACAAAATCCAAATAGTCTTTCTGTTGAAGAATTGCTCTTTACAGCAGCCAAACTAACCACAGATGCCAACGAGAAAGCACGCATTTACGGTATTGCTGCAGCAAACTACTCAGCTGACGTTCGCACCCATACCAATCTTGGTGCAACACTTTTTGAATTGGGTAATACCAAAGATGCCTCTAGCGCCTTCAAAAAAGCCAACGAACTAAAAAGTACGCCTACGACTAACAATAATTTAGCGGCAAGTTTAATATTAGAGAATAACACATCGGCTGCTAAAAAACTACTCGTTAATGCCAAAACTGATGTTTATGGCTACAACCAAGGCATCATCGACATTATGGAAGGTAAGTACAGCGCTGCAGATAAAAATATCAGCCAGAAGTCTTACAATAAAGTTCTTGCGCTTCTCTTATTGAATCAACTAGATGCTGCTAGAAAGGTAAGTGCCAGCCTAACAGAAACTGCAGAATTAGCCTACCTCAATGCAATTATCGAGGCACGTAGCGGCGCTAATGCTGATGCGGTTGTTGCCAAACTTAAAACAGCTACCACTAAAAATGCAAATTTGAAAGAGAAAGCAAGCAAAGACCGCGAGTTCATCAAAATAATGAACGAGGCCTCTTTTATTGACTTTATCAAATAACAAACGCACATTCATTCAAAAAAATCCTGGATACGTTCAGGATTTTTTTTTGATTCAAAGGTAGGCAGAAAGCCAACCATTATCACTAAATTTGGAACCTAAATAATAGCAAATGGACAGCAACGAATTTCGCAAGTATGCCACTAAGCATATGGGCATCAGCAGCATGAACGTAGATCACTATATCGAGTCATCGATGACCCCATACATTATAGAAGAACGCCCCTTGAACATGACCCAAATGGATGTGTTTTCACGCCTAATGATGGACCGAATTATTTTTCTCGGAACGGGTATCAATGATCAAGTAGCCAACATTATCAATGCACAATTACTATTTTTAGAATCAGTAGACGCTAAAAAAGATATTCAAATTTACCTCAACTCACCCGGTGGTTCAGTCTACGCTGGTTTAGGTATATACGACACCATGCAATACATCCGCCCTGATGTTGCTACCATTTGTACAGGTATGGCAGCTTCTATGGGTGCAGTCTTACTTTGTGCTGGAGCAGAAGGTAAACGCAGTGCGCTCAAACACTCTCGTGTCATGATTCACCAACCTTTGGGTGGTGCGCAAGGCCAAGCATCCGATATTGAAATTACAGCAAGAGAAATCCAAAAATTAAAAAAAGAACTCTATCAAATCATTGCAACACATAGCAAGCAAGATTACGCTAAAGTTTGGGCCGACTCCGACCGCGACTACTGGATGACCTCCGAGGAGGCAAAAGCATACGGAATGGTCGATGAGGTCTTATTGCGCAACCCTAAATAAATCATGGCTAAAAAAGAAACCATTTGTTCCTTTTGTGGCTCACCTCGCTCTGGCGTTAATATGCTCATTGCAGGTATCAACGGCCATATTTGTGATTCCTGCGCTAATCAAGCGAGTAAAATAGTTCAAGAAGAACTATCATTGAGTCCGACAACAGCAAACACAAGTATTCAAGGACTTAACCTTCTGAAACCTCAAGAAATTAAAGCACATCTTGACCAGTATGTCATTGGCCAACAAGATGCCAAAAAAGTCCTGTCAGTTGCCGTTTATAACCATTTCAAGAGGTTAAAGCAAAAAACCACTGAAAACGAAATTGAAATCGAAAAATCAAATGTCATTCTGGTTGGTCGAACCGGAACTGGCAAGACCCTACTAGCCAAATCTATTGCCAAACTCTTGAATGTGCCTTTTTGTATTGCAGACGCAACAGTACTTACTGAGGCTGGCTATGTTGGAGAGGACGTCGAAAGCATTTTATCTCGCTTACTCCAAGCAGCAGACTACAACGTAGACAGCGCCCAAATGGGAATTGTTTTTATCGATGAAGTAGATAAGATTGCCCGCAAGAACGATAATCCGAGTATCACTAGAGATGTTTCAGGTGAAGGTGTGCAGCAAGCGCTGCTCAAATTGCTAGAAGGCGCAACAGTCAATGTTCCACCCCAAGGTGGACGCAAACACCCTGAACAGAAAATGATTGCTATCGACACCAAAAATATCCTCTTTATTTGTGGAGGCGCATTTGACGGGATCGAAAGGCACATTGCCAATCGTGTCAATCGCCAAACCATTGGCTTTTCTAGTTCAGATGAGCAAAGCATAGAAGATGACTCTCTGCTCAAATATATTACGCCCAGCGACATCCGCACATTCGGACTCATCCCAGAACTCATTGGGCGCTTTCCTGTGCTCACCTACCTTGAGCCATTGAAAGAAGCAGACCTCAAACGCATCCTCACCGAGCCTAAAAATGCACTGGTCAAACAATACACTAAACTTTTTGATATGGACGGCGTCAAGCTTGAACTCGATCAAGAAGTTCTCGATTTCATCGTTCAAAAAGCTATGGAGTTTGGTCTAGGAGCGCGAGGTTTGCGCTCTATTTGTGAGGCGATACTCACCGATGCCATGTTTGAGCTCCCTGGGTCCTCGAAAAAATCACTTTCCGTCAATATCGATTACGCCACACAGCAATTTGGCAAATCAAAAATAGCCACACTTAAAGTAGCATAAGCACTTGTAGTTTCTGACTTATTTGTAATTTTGCTAATTGTAAAAATGACACTATGAAAACCCTACAGTTCAGAGAAGCCCTTAGAGAAGCCATGTCCGAAGAAATGCGCAGAGATCAAAGCGTGTTTTTACTCGGTGAAGAAGTCGCTGAATATAACGGTGCCTACAAAGTATCTCAAGGGATGCTCGATGAATTTGGTCCGAAGCGCATCATTGACACCCCAATTGCCGAACTCGGCTTTTCTGGTATTGCTGTAGGTGCTGCCATGAATGGCCTGCGTCCAATTGTAGAATTCATGACTTGGAACTTTGCGATTCTTGCCGCCGACCAAATCATCAACTCTGCAGCTAAAATGTTGCAGATGTCAGGTGGTCAGTACGGTTGTCCGATTGTATTTCGCGGTGGTAACGGCCCTGCTGGGCAATTAGCAGCCACACACTCTCAAAGTTTTGAAGCTTTTTATGCGCACGTTCCTGGCTTAAAAGTCATTACACCTTCCAACCCAGCCGACGCAAAAGGATTGTTAAAAGCGGCCATCCGAGACAACGACCCAGTTGTTTTCTTGGAGTCGGAAAAAATGTACGGCGACAAAGGCGAAGTGCCAGAAGGTGAATACATTATTCCAATTGGCGTAGCCGATGTCAAAAGAAAAGGTACAGACATCACCCTTGTTACTTTCGGCAAGATCATCAAAGTTGCTCAAGAAGCAGCCGAGGTGCTTGCAAAAGAAAACATCAGCGTTGAAATCATCGACTTGCGTACGATTCGCCCACTCGACTACGGCACTATCGTGGAGTCTATTAAGAAAACCAATCGTTGTATAGTTGTCGAAGAAGCATGGCCATTGGCGAGTATTTCTTCTGAAATTGCTTACCACCTCCAACGCTATGCATTTGACTACCTAGATGCACCTGTGCAACGCGTTACCCAGACCGACACCCCATTTGCGTTCTCGCCAACACTTATCAACGAAGCTTTGCCAAATGTAGAGCGCATTGTAAAGGCCGTAAAAGCAACGCTATACAGATAACTGAATTCACCTTCCAATAGGTGAGTTTTATTCACAATTAAAAAAGGAATCCATTGGGGTTCCTTTTTTTTTGAAAATCAGCACATAAATTGCCTATTATTTTTCAAACGGTCTTGGATAATAAAAATAAATAGTTATCTTTGCACCCCTCAAAGTGCGTTTGGGGGCTATTATTTATTATTAAAAACAAGAGTATTTTATGCCAACTATTCAACAATTAGTTCGCAAAGGAAGAACTGCGGTAGTGAAGAAAAGTAAGTCTGCTGCGCTTGATTCATGTCCACAACGCAAAGGTGTTTGCGTTCGTGTGTACACGACAACTCCTAAAAAGCCGAACTCGGCCATGCGAAAGGTAGCGCGTGTACGTTTGACCAATGGAAAAGAAGTCAACGCTTACATCGGTGGTGAAGGCCACAATCTTCAAGAACACTCATTAGTACTTGTACGCGGAGGAAGGGTAAAAGATTTACCTGGGGTACGTTACCACATTGTCCGTGG
>JALRJE010000062.1 GCA_023268965.1 Crocinitomicaceae bacterium | reverse complement strand
ATGGCTTAGAATCTGTTAACCGATTAGCCGTAACCGTGACGATTAACTCTGCGCCAAGTGCGCCAAGTTCCATTATTGGCCCATTGCACTTTTGTGCCAACTCACTTGGTCAGACCTATTCAATTGGGAGTGTGCCCGGGGCTACATCTTATGTCTGGACTGCACCTTCCGGTTCAACTGGTTCTAGTACAAATAACAATATCAGTCTGCTTTTCAATCCAAGCTTTCAGAATGGCGTACTTACTGTTACTGCGCAAAATAATTGCGGACAAAGTAGCCCAGCAAGTATTACAATAGCCCAGCATTTGCCATCCAATACCACATTAACTGTCAGTACGTGTAATCCGTATACCTTCAACGGACAAACATACGCTCAAAGCGGGACCTATAGCTATCTGGGCTCTACCATTTGGGGTTGTGATTCGATCATTACCCTTAACCTCACCATTACCCCTACTATTACGTCCATCGTCAACGCTGATGCCTGTGGTTCTTATCCCTGGAATGGACAAACCTTAACAAACAGCGGTGTATATATCGATTCTTTGCAAACAAGCGCAGGTTGCGACTCTGTTGTGACGCTCAACTTAAATATATACCCAATTGACGCGATCACCATTGATAGCACCGTTCTAGACGCTTTTATTTGGAACGGCACAAATTATACTGCCTCAGGGACTTATACTCAGTTCTTCACTTCCATTCATGGCTGTGACAGCACAGTAACCATTAACCTCACCATTGAAGACAGCGGTTTAACTCATCACCTCCCAACTACACTCAAATTAAGCCCAAATCCGATTGGAGTTGGACAGGCTGTTCAAATCATTGGACTTGAAGCCACCTTCACCTATGAAATAATTAACCAAGAAGGCAAAGTGGTCCAGACTGGGCAAACAAATGGCCAAATTTTGCTCAATAAAGAATTGGAACGCGGCACCTATTATCTAAAAATTGCTGCGCAATCCTTACCGCTTCTCATTGCACTATAAAATTATAGCGCTTTCCGATAGCTTTTGTGCATGTAATAGACATGCGGAAAGCTCAGTGCCGATAAGAAAATGAAAACTTGACCCCAATTGGGTTCTTGAGTAAAATACAAATAGGCACTAAATAACAGCAGGGCGCCTATTGTAAAAGGCAGCGCCTGAAACCACATTTTCTGGTGGCTCATGCTCAACTTTTGTCTCAAATGCAGCCAACCATGTACGCTGTGCTGAAAAATAAAGTAACAACCAAAAGCAGGCAGCAAAGGAAGCCAAGCACCCATGATGAACATCAAAAAGGTTTCCTTTTTACTAGGTTGCAACACCTGCTTTGGAAGCAAAAGTGTTATCAGTAATAGAATTTGCCATAAATAGTCACTTTCCATCTCTAAACCATAAATGTGTGGAATCGTGATTCCCATTTCTTTTAGGATGAGCGTTGTTTCGGTCCAATGACTTGCTAAAATTATAGCCAGCGCCATACTGCCCCAAAAGAAACTTTTTAACCCACTGCTTAAATTCCAGATTTCAAAATCAGCTTGGCCGAAATGCCAGGCAGTATACACTAAAAAAACAAGTAATGCGGCGGCAGGAAAAAGCCACCACAACAATAAAATGAGCAGTCCGAGACAGAGGTAGATAGCAATAAATTTCCAAGGGATACGCAGTTGGTCCGAAACCGTGTACAAGTGATCGAGTGCGCCGTGTGGTATGCCAATTGCCAGGAGGCCTACCAAGAGAATTGCATTCATAAAAACTCCTAAATGAAACTGATGCAGCAAAAGACAGGCGAAGGTAACATATAAGGCTAAGCTTCTTTTTTTGAGTAGATTACCAACCTTTGCCCATAAATCAGTGAATGCCGCATTGACAAATAACAAGATTGGCAATGTCGACATCAGACGAATTTCTTGAAGCGGGGTTGATTGTTCATCCAAAAAATTAAGCACTTTCGATGCTTCGTTATGCCGAAAAAGCTTAGTAAAAATCTCTTTACCCTTGTGGGGTTTTTGAGCGAGAATTTTAAGAAGCAAACGGTCGTAATACGCAAAACGGACGGGGCTTTTGCGGCGCTTGAATTTAGAAACTTTCAAACGTATAGATGCTACTATATGTTGGGCATCTGTTAAGCTTCGTACAAACGAATAACCTGTACTCGGCTTCAGCTGACCACCTCCGGCTCCGGTTCTAAACCAATTTGGTGGTAATTTTTCATTTTTCAAAGGGGCGCTACACATCGGAATACATCCCTGTTCTTTTTCTAAAATCTCAAATGCTGTATGCTTTTCCTTTAAGAAATTGGTAATGACTGCCGCGGCATCTTGCTCTGAAATGTGTGCTTGGCCAAAGCGAGTTGGCTCTATCAATGCTTGCCGTGAATCAAAAGGTAAAACGTACAAAAATTGGGTCTGGCCATGTTGAGCAATGGAGAAATCCATCATGGTAAAGACTTCTGGATCGAATATGGGTGCTTCGGTCTTGACCAACCATCCGTAAAAACTCTGGCTAATCTGTACATCGAGTGAAGTATTCAACTCAAAATGAGGTGGCCTTGAGTCGAATACAAAATGTGCCAATTCGCTTGGATAATCTTTGAGCAATTCAGCATGAACAGTAACCTGATATTGGGAAAGAATTTGTGAAGCGTGGGCATAAAGTGCATCTGCCCTCAGATAGTAATATCTTTTACCTTCCAATGATTGGGCGGCAAGGTCATTCACCTGAACAGATGACCAACTATGGTTAACAAGCTGTTCAAGGCCAGCCTCAAACAGCTGCTCTGGCGTAAGCCAAAAACAAAAAGTACGGTCGTTGGCTTTCTTGTGTTCTGGTTCGTAGACAACAATGCGCTTTTGCTCAAGCAAACCTTTTCGTTGCAACTCCATTAATATTAACGAGTTGGCGCAACCCATGCCAATAAAGGCATAATCAAAAGATGGAATTTGGCTTGACAAATAGTAGGTTTAGGTCATAAATATAACCATTTGGGTGTTAAAATGTTTTAGCGCTTCAACTTACTGGCATTGCGTATATTTAGCATACCTATACCTACGTTTATGCTGAATGCGTTTGGTCCCCTTCATTATCAACTTGACATATATAATACCGGTTGGAATACTCCCGATGAAGGCCATTCCTGAGCCAATATTCCAACTAATCGAAGCAGCCACAATTCCAACATGAATTGCACCAATAAATATGCCTACAAAACGCATACAGCGACCTCCAAATTCGTAACCGACTTTATCTCTCAAGAATAAATTTTGGCCTACGTCTATACCCACAACAGCTTGTACCGAAGCAGTATCTAATTTGTAAATATCATCTCGAACTCCATTGCCAAAGTAAAGTTGCCCTTCGGATAAAAAATAAAAGTGCTCAGGGTATATTACGCAACCATTTTTTAATAAAATTTGAGGACGAAGTGGTGAATAGGATTGGGCATTCCCCTCAGGCGTTGGGTTACTTTTTATCTCTGAGCCTGTGGATGGTATAGGTGTATCTACCTCCGAGGTCGTTGCATCCTCTTTTTCATTCACCAACGCAACTTTGGTAAAGTTTAATTCCGGGACATTCAGGTAATAATAATAAAACCGATCAAGCTTTTCATTTTTAGAAGTACGTTTGGCATTTGAGCCATTCGGACCATAAAAACGCTCAGCAAAATAATATTTGATTCCTGTAGAGAAATCTGGGGGTTTTACATCGCTCAGGGCTACCTTTACCACTTGTTGACTACGGGCCTCTCTAAAAAACAAGGTGTCGTCTGCGTTAAAGTAAAACTTCATGACGTAAATCAGAGAATCGGTTTGTTTGGTTTTGAGAAATTCCCACTCTGATTCTGATGGGTAGTGAATAGGGTCTAATTGTTGAGCAAAGTGCGTTTGGAAAGCAAAAAAGAAAGTGAGTAGTGCATAAAACGTTTTCATGTTGATCATTTTGAGTAAAACTAAAGCCTCTTTAGCATTCTACCTAACTTGTTTTCACAACTGCAAACCAAACAATTGTGAAAATCACAACTGGTTACTTAATCAACCCTTTTTTACAATTTTTTGTATTTCAACTTCAGTTTGCTGGAGCTTGGTTTGACAGTATTCAACAAGCTGATTAGCCCTGGCTACTGTGCCCGCTAACTCATCGATCTTGACTTCTTTATTTTCAAGTTTTTTAACAATGGTTTGCAGCTGAGCAAGCGCCTCTTCGTAACTTAATTTTTCTTCCATGCTATTTTTGAATTTTGGTAATGGTACTGTAAATCGTAAATTGATCAGTAAGCGTTTGTAATTCTTTACCGATATAATCACCTCTATATTGAGCAAGATCAGTATGGTCTATACTACTAATGGTATAACCAACCTTTAAAAGCTTCAAAGGATTGAGTAATTCTATTTTATCACGTATTGCGTTCATTTCTATGCGACTCATATCGATTAGGTTTAGCGCATTGACCAAAATACGATCGAGTGTGCTAGGTAACTCAATTTCATTTAAAACCTTTAAGTAATTCACGGAAGCTGTACCGCCCCTATTTAAGGCAAGTTGCAGCATTGAACGCTCTTCTGCTAGCGTATCTGAGGTAAAGAGCTGAATAAGATGCAATTTTGATTGAAGGTCTGTTCTGTATGCTGTGATGATATGCTGAAAATAATGCGACAAAAATTTATTGGTATTGGTAAACTGCTCTGTAGCCCGCGCCATTTGACTGAGCGCTTGCGTCAAGACACGGTCTAGATTGGTTTGGAGGTCCGCTCTGAAGGTTCCAACCCGAACGTATAAAAACTTGGCAACAGCTGTTGGTGTAATTTGTCTGGTATGCGCAACGAGATCTGCAACAACTTCATCGGTTTCATGACCAATGCCTGTAATAACTGGGAGTCGCAGGCCCGCAATTGCACTACAAATCTGATAATCGTTAAATACATGGAGGTCCATTTTGCTGCCTCCTCCTCTTATAAGGATAATCGCATCGGCGTCGTAAGTGTCTGCCTCTTGCAAGGCCTGGCAAATTTCAGCAACAGCTTTATCTCCTTGTACTGTTGTCGTAATTTGCTGTATTGTAAAATTCCTGTAGATATTGTTGGTGGTCATTTCGGTTAAAAAATCTCTATACCCCGAGGTATCTGGTGAGCCAATCAATACGACGCGTTTGATGATCATGGGTAACCTGAGCTGCTTTTGCAAGTTGTACAGTCCTTCTTGCTTAAGCCGCTCTATCGTTTGTTTCTTCTTGAGCTCGATTTCACCGTAAGTAAATGCAGGGTCGAGGTCGTGGATCGTTAAGGAGAGACCATAAATTTCGTGATACGCAACAGAAACCTTGAACAATAATCGATTGCCTGGCTGCATGAGTTGCTTGAATTCTTCACCTAAATTCGTTTGTAAGGCCAAAACTTGGGTGCGCCAAACTACCGCTTTCATTTGGGCTGTATTGAAGCCCTCAACAGAATCGGCTAATTCTAAATAATAATGTCCGCCTTTAATATTGAGCTTAACGAGTTCTGCCGTTACCCAGTAAGCATTTTCACCGTAGGTACGATTGATCACGCTTTTGACGCTTTCAACAAATTGGGTAAGGGTGAAGGTTTTTTTCATTGTATAAACTTACTAGAATAATCCGTAAATTCGAAAGGAAGAAACCTGTCTAATGAAACACCTACTACCTTTTGTATTGCTTTTTTGCCTTCCGGCCTTAGCACAAATACCTAGCTATGTGCCAGTAAATGGTTTATTGTCTTATTATCCATTCAACGGCAATGGCAATGACCTCAGCCCATTTAACAATCACCTCACCAACAATGGTGCTACACCAACAGCGGACCGTTTTGGGAACGCGAATGCCGCCTATGATTTCGATGGCATCAGCTCTTTTTTAACCCGAACAAATCCAAGCTATACATTTAATTCAACTTCTACATTTACGGTCTCTTTTTGGTACAAGCGCATGAACACTGCAAGTTTAGGCATCCCCATCATGCATGCCACTACGGCTAGCGGAAATTTTGTTTGGATATTCCAACTAGCCAGTATAAATATGCAATTTGGTACCAACAAACAAGGATCGGCATGGATTTGGGCCCAGAGTACCACAACTACAGATGTTTGGACCCACATTGTCATGGTTTATAATGCTGGGCAAATGACCCTTTATAAAGACAATGTTGCCGCAGCTACAGGTACTTTCAATCATACCGCAGTCAGTAGTGCCACCCTACCTTTATTGGTCGGTAAAGGCGTTGGTGGAAGTCATTTTTATGGCCAAATAGATGATATTGGGATTTGGAACCGTGCACTGAGCCAATGTGAAATCAATGACTTATATACATCGAGTACAACCTTAACCGGACTTAGTGCAGGCCCTGACCAATACGCTTGTAATGGCAGTCAGGTTACCTTATCTGCAACAGGAGCTACAACCTATATTTGGACACCAAATATAATAAATGGAAGTACTTTCTCCCCAACTATTAGTCAGAATTATACCGTTACTGGATTTGATGCCAATGGTTGTTCAAGCTGGGATCAAGTAGCTGTAATTGCTCAAAATGTCAACGTCAATGCAGGGCAAGACTTATTTTTGTGTTCAGGTGATTCCGCACAATTAAATGCAACTGGGTATCCCGGCATACAATGGTCGGGGGGCATTAGTAACAATGTTCCTTTTCTTCCAACCCAAACTCAAATATATATTGCAAGTGCGAGCAATGCGAATGGTTGCACAGGTTCAGATACCGTGAATGTAATTGTGAACAGTTTGCCACAGTTAAATGCAGGCCCTGACCAATCGATCTGTTTTGGTGAAGAAGTTATATTATATGGTACAGGTGGTATCTTTATGTTTTGGAGTAACAACATCGCAGACAGCATTCCTTTTGTGCCCCAACTAAGCGGGTCTTATGTATTAACTGGGGCAAGTAATGAAGGCTGTATCGGTACCGATACCGTTTTTGTGAGTGTAAATGACGCCAGTAGTAACACCATTACAGCCTCGGCTCTTGATAGTTACACTTTGAATGGTCAGACCTATACCTCATCGGGTACTTATACGCAAATACTGACCAATGTTGCTGGCTGCGATAGTTTGCTTACCCTTAACCTTACCCTAGATTTTACAGGGCTTTCAGATTTTAACAACAAAGATTTATCCGTTTATCCGAATCCGGCCAATGAATCGGTCTTTATTGAATTTGAGCCAGCAAATATTGGTTCCCAATTGGTGATTTATGATGCTCTAGGAAGAATTCTACTCGAAAAAACCCTTCACCTTGAAAAAACCAGCATTGATCTTCAAGAATTCGCTACTGGAACTTATTTAATGAAAGTCGGTTCCCAAACGAAACGTTTGGAGGTTTTGAGGTAATGATCACAATATAGAGATTTCAAATTTCCTTCCCAAACCTCTTTCGATTATTCGAATTAAGGTATTTAATTGAATATCACACATTCCTCTTTCTAACCTAGAAATATAACTTTTCTTTGTGCCTATTCGCAGTGCAAGCTCTTCCTGAGTTAAACTGGCTGCAATTCTTGCCTGCTTTATGAATACCCCGATTCTAAAAGCCTTGGACTCCTCTTCGTAAATATTACGGTCCGGAGATCCAATTTTTCCATACTTTTCGTCGAGAATCTGTTCAAATGGAACAGGCTGAAAATTAGTTGCTTTCATATTCTTTTTTTATCCGTTCAGCAATTTGTATTTCTTTTTTTGGTGTCTTTTGCGACTTCTTAATAAATGCATTTGTAACCATAATTAGCTTCTGGTTATTAAAGAAACATAAGAATCGAAGACTACTTAAATGGGTAACTACTTTTATTTCAAAAATACCATTTGTATTCTTTAAAAATTTGAAATATTGAATTGGCACTACCTCAATTTTCCGAACTAAATCAAAAACAAAATCTATTTTTTTTTGGACTTTCAGTGGTTGAACTTGGTAAAACCGCATTGCATCCTGTGTAACAAAAATAATCTCTCTTAAAGACATACAAAGTTAACTAATTAGTTTACTAAAAACTAGCATTAGTTAAAATTGAATTTAATCTAGGAAATTCAATTCAGTACTTCCCGCAAACAACCTAAATTATCTCTTTGATATCAGTGGATTGCGCAAATTGGTATAACCAACGATATACAATCTGACGGTGCCAAAATTAAGCCTCAACAAATAAAATGTAATTGTTCTTTTTTCCCTTTCCTAACAAGGCGTAACGGCCATTAATGAGGTGCTCTGGGCGTAAGATAAAGTCTTCACCGACCTTTTCTTTATTGACTGAAATCGCATTGGCTTTGAGCTCTCGGCGCGCCTCTCCATTCGAACTTAAAAAGCCTGTTTTGGCAGCCAGTGCATCTACAATAGAGAGCCCCGTGCCAAAATCAGCTAATGAAATTGAAGCCTGCGGAACTCCTTCAAAAACAGCAAAGAAATCTTTTTCAGAGAGCGCAAGAAGATCTTCGGCGGTAGATTTGCCAAAAAGGATATTGCTGGCAGCTATTGCGGTTTGTAAGGCAGTAGCGCCATGGACACGAGTAGTGATGTCTTCGGCAACACCTTTTTGCAAAGCTCTCAAATGAGGTGCTTCGGCATGTTCCGACTCTATGGCCTCAATTTCTTCTTTAGATTTGAGCGTAAAGATTCTGATATAGTTTGCGGCATCTGCATCTGAGGCATTCAGCCAGAATTGATAAAAGGCATAAGGGCTCGTCTTCTCAGGGTCGAGCCAAACCGAACCACTTTCTGTTTTGCCAAATTTAGTGCCGTCCGCTTTTTTAATCAAGGGGGTAGTGACCGCATAGGCCTCGCCACCAGCTTTTCTGCGAATGAGCTCCGTGCCTGTAACGATATTGCCCCATTGGTCTGAACCACCTAATTGAAGAATACAGTTATGGTGTTTATTGAGGTGGTAAAAATCATAGCCCTGCACCAACTGATAGGAGAACTCTGTAAAAGACATACCCGTTTCGAGCCTTTTTTTGACAGAGTCTTTGGCCATCATGTAGTTGACAGAAATATGCTTACCGACGTCGCGTATAAAGTCGAGGAAAGACATATTTTGAAACCAATCGTAGTTATTGACCATTTCGGCAGAGGTTTCGCCACAATTGAAGTCGAGGAATGCCTCGAGCTGTTTGCGTACACAAGCCACGTTGTGATTGAGCGTGTCGGCATCTAGCAGGTTGCGCTCTTGGCTTTTGCCAGATGGGTCTCCTACCATGCCTGTTGCGCCCCCAACCAGTGCATAGGGCTTGTGGCCAGCGCGCTGAAAATGCACGAGGGTCATGATTTGGACCAGATGCCCAACATGCAGAGAGTCTGCGGTAGGATCAAAACCGATATAGCCAGCGGATACTTTTTTGAGGAGTGCTTCTTCAGTTCCGGGCATGATGTCGTGGATCATGCCGCGCCATTGGAGTTCTGCGATAAAGTTGCTGGGCATTTTACTTTGTTAATTCTTTGAATACTTCTTCTAACGATTTCTGATCTACTTTTAAGGTTAAGATCAGCCAATTTTCTTTTTGGGCGTATTGCGCAATAGCCTTTCTGAGGTCTGATATGGTGACGGATTCGATCAGCCAACCGTGGTCTAGAGCTTCGACCTTACTGACACCAGGTATTTTAGAGAGTTGTGATTTAGTGACTTTGGCATCAAACTCAACGTAAACCGTTTGGTGTTCGAGCTCTTGTTGAAGTGTTTTGGCGGTGTCGTCTGCTACAATTTGACCTTTAGAGATGATAATGACGCGGTCGCAAATAGCCTCGACCTCTTGCATGATGTGCGTAGATAAGATTACTGTTTTTTCTTTTCCGATATTTCGGATGAGCTCACGGATTTCTACCAATTGGTTGGGGTCAAGGCCGGTGGTGGGCTCGTCTAAAATAAGCACCTCTGGGTCGTGGATGATGGCTTGTGCCAAACCAACGCGTTGGCGGTAGCCCTTGGACAACGCACCGATTTTTTTAAATTGCTCCACCTCTAAACCAACCGCACTGATCATTTCTGAAACGCGTGCTTTCAAATTTTTAATCTTATAAATACGCCCAACAAATTCGAGGTATTCGCGCACATACATATCGGTATAAAGCGGATTGTTTTCAGGTAAATAACCGATAATTTGGCGGGTGTCTAATTTATCGATATCTACCTTTTTTCCACAGATAAAGACCTCTCCTTCACTGGCAGGCATAAAGCCCGTCATGATTTTCATGGTGGTAGATTTACCAGCACCATTTGGGCCTAAAAAAGCGACGATTTCTCCCTTTTTGACCGAAAAACTGACGTCGCGAACTGCGGCTTGCTCGCCGTAATATTTATAGAGATTTTTGACTTCTATGGACATGGTATGCGAAGTTACTCAATTTTTCAAAGAAACGTTTATTGTGCTACCCTTCGGGAGTAAAACGCCATGAAGAATGCAAAAATAGTGAGCCCCATTTGGGTTTCGAGGCCATCTTCAATAAAAAGGCTGAGTACTAAACTCAGGCCTACTAGTAATCCGTGTAGTTGCCCATAGTACAGTTGTTGTTTGATAAAAAGCAGCATGATTGCTAAAAATAAAACCAATCCAATCATGCCGAGATTAAGCCAGGTAGTGAGATAGTAATTATGTGGGCGCAGGCGGCGGTCTTGGCGCAATTGAGAGCCTCGTTCGTTGTAGCGTTGCTGCATTTGGTCACTTACATCGCCTACGCCTACGCCCACTAGCCAGTTGTCGGCAATCAAGGAGGTGGCATTTTGCCAATATTCAATACGCTCTAGCAAAGAGTGGTCGTTCGGATTATTGCTGTGATGAAGCTGGTAACGCAAGCCAAACAAACGCGCTTGCAAGCCTCCTTGTGCCTCTCGGACATCGGCAAAACCGAGCTCAATAAGTCTGATGTCTTCGGGTGTTAGTTGTCGAACTCCAAAGCCTGAAGCACAGCCATTTTTACTCATGATGTATCTTTCTATGGTAGATGAAAGTACTTGACCACGCAGATCTTGACCCTCGAACGGCAGAGATGATCGCTTTTGCCAGGCAAGTGCCATTGAACTTGGGTTTGGCGGGCATGTAGCTCTGCTTTCTATTGGTTGAGCTAAGTAATAAATTAAGGAGGCTAAAACGACCAAACTAAAGAAACCAATACTAAGCACCCAAATGATTTTTCTTTTGTTCAGTAAAAAATAAATGATGTGTCCAAGAATAACAATGACTACCGTTAGTACGCCCGACAAAGCCTGGCTGTCAAAAGTATAAAACAGAAACCATAAGGCTAATAAACCATACCAGCGGTTGTGCTTGAATCTAGAAATGGTGTAAGATAAACCAAAGCCAATCAAAATACTGTAGCGGATGTGAGATCCAAATAAGGACATGTCTCGGATGTCGATGAGATTCAGGCGCTCGGCAAAAAAATGATACGAAATACTATTGACCAAAGAGCTCAGCAACAAAGCGCCCAAAAAGAAACTCCATAAGCCTTCTATTTTTCTGGCCCGAGGCAAAGGTCGGGCGGCAACTATGATGGGTATCAAGAGCAAACTAGTAAGTCGCCTGAGCTGATCAAGCCCTTCTATCCAATTCTGGGACCACAGCATACTTACCCAAAAAAGCAGATAAAACAATAAAATCAAATGAATAAGTCGATTCTCGACCAAGCGGCGGTAATACGTTTTATAGTCAGCCTCGAGAATTAAATTGAGCGATCCGAACAACAAACCCATAGACATCAAGAACTTACTACACACCATTCCCACTACAAAAAAGAGCAGTGTAAGGTAATGTAGTCTTGAATGGGCTTTCGTCCCGAACCAGCGTTGCAGCATAAGTTACTAACGCTTAAATCTTCAGAATAGTATTGTACTGAGCCGGCGTTTGTAAAATTTCTACACTTTTTTGAACGGCAGGGTCGGCCTTCAATTGTTGTTTGGCGCGTCCCTCTTGAAAATAATAACGAGAAATGATTTCGTCTTCAAGTAATTCGCTGATTTCTTTTCTGAATTTATCGAGGTCGCGTTCTTTGGATGGCGTTACTTTTTCTAACATTTGGTTGTATTGAGCAGATACATCCTCAAAATACCCCTCTTTTTCAGCGGTTTCTTTCATTTTACGCAATGCTTCTTCCGAGGCTGTGGTATAATCAAAATCTGTTTGTGCCAGCACATAACTTTTAAAAGCTGCATATTCGTCATCGGTCAGGGCAAAGCTGCCGGCTTCTTTGATACTTTCGTTTTGAGAAGCGTAGCGCGTGGCATAATTAAATATGTGGTTTTTAACTAAGAGCATTGCTGCAAGTCGACTGAGGTCGGCTAAGCTTACCTCGATATCAGGATCAATTCCCCGACCGTCAATAACTGGCCGGCCATTTTTGGTGTAATACGTTTTGAGCAAAGAATCAGCTACTTCTTTGGGTTTCTGCCCGTTCTCTTTGTCATAATATTCTAAGCGCTGCACACAGCGGCCAGAAGGCGTATAATATTTTGCAATGGTGATCTTGATTTTTGATCCGTATTTAAGATCGTAGGTGCGCTGTACCAAACCCTTGCCAAAGCTCGTTTCACCAATGACTACTGCACGATCTAAATCTTGTAAGCTGCCCGCTAATATTTCTGAGGCAGATGCAGACGCGCCGTCTATTAAAACGACTACCGGCATGGTCGGTAAAAAAGGATCTTCTAAGGTTTTATAGGTGCGGTTTTCCTCCGCAACCCGCCCCTTTGTGGTCACGACTACCTGATTTTTAGGCACGAAGAAATTGACAATTTTGACCGCCTCGATGAGCAAACCCCCACCATTGCCCCTAAGGTCTAGCACTAACTCTTTCATGCCTTGCGCTTGTAATTTTTGGATGGCGCTTTTGACATCGGTCGCTGCTGTTTGTGTAAAAGAATTGAGTTTGACGTATCCAACTTCTGCCTGCAACATGCCAAAATAAGGGACGTCAGGTAATTTGATTTCATCTCGGGTGATCTTGAAGTTTTTCTTGCCTTCGCCGGTTCTTTCTATCACCAATTCAAAAGTAGTGCCTTTGGGCCCTTTTAAGGCATCTGAAACCTCTTCGGTCGTTTTCTTTTCCATGCTTTTACCATCGATACTGATGATTTTGTCTCCGGCCCTCAAGCCCGCCGACTGCGCTGGTTTACCTTGGTAAGGTTCTGAAATAAAGCTGAAATCACCAATTTTTCTAATGAGTGCGCCTATACCACCGTATTGGCCAGTTGTCATGAGGCGATAGTCTTCGATATTCGACTCATGATAGTAAACGGTATAAGGATCTAGCTCCTTAAGCATGGCATCTATGCCCGTTTTGGCCAGCTGACCGTTTTTGGTTTCGTCTACAAAGTAGAGATCGAGGTGCTCGTAGATTTGATCCATGATCTCTAAACTCTTCAGCGTTTCAAATGCATTGGTTTGGGCATGGCCAATATGTACACTGCACAGAAAGCACAATAAAAAGAATGGTATTTGTATTAATTTCATAGGTTCAATTCTTTAATAAGTTGATCTAAGACTTTACACAACTTTTGTTCCAGAAGTTGATAGCTCGGACGCTCATCGGAAACATAAGTTAACGAAAAAACGAGTTTTTTATTTTGAGTCTGGAGTTGTTCCATAAGAACACCTTTGTTTTTGCGCAATACTTCGCGCATCAGGCGCTTGATATAGTTTCTGTCATGTGCCCTCTTGAATCTACGCTTTGGCGCCGAAAAAAGCACCTGAAAAGGTGTTGCATCTGACGCTGCATCATCCAAATTCTCCAGTAAAAATAAAACCCGAAGTGGATAAACTTTGATTAGGCTGCCTTTGGCAAAAAGTTCTTCGATCTTTTTGAGGCTGCACAGCTTGAATGCCTTAGGCAAACTTTCATCGATATGAGTAGGGCTGTTAGTCAAGTTGCTTATCTGAAATTTCTTCGTAGTCGGTGAAGTCGTCTGTATCTTGCATTTGTTCAGGGTCAAATTTTGGTGGCTTTGGCAAGAAAGCTTTTAGTAAACGGATTAATACGCTGATGACAAATAAAAACCCCAATACTTGAAAGATAAAACCAAGTAGAAATGCGTTTTCGAGGCTATGAATATTGGACTCAAACCAATGTAAAAGGCCGATTTCGGTGAGTTGCGGATAGAAATACAAACCGATAAAGGTCAAAGCCGATAATATCAGCAGCGCAATCTCTAGATTTTTAGCATAAGGCCTTTGTTGCAGCGGTAGCTGAAAACCACCAAAAAATTTGATTTGTTCTTGTTGTTTTTGAAACTTACCTAGTAAATAAAGCATCAAAATAAGGCCGCCTGGCACTAATTTTTGCCAATCTAAGGCATATGTAGGCTTTCCTGGATCAAAATCGAGACAATAAGTAAATGTGATGGCGACCAACAAGATATACTTTATGGCTTTGAGGATATATTGTTCAGCCAAAAATTGCGGACGCATTCCGGTCAGCACTTTATGCACTAATTCTAAAAAAAACCAAATGAAATTAAAGATGGCAAAACGCACACCTAATTTGAAAAGGAGCGTGAGTAAAATCATAAGCCGAAGTTACGAAGTTTCGTTAAGCTACCTTGAAAGAAATTGCCATCTACTGAGGTATCAATTCCGTGTACCACCAATTTCTCTGAAAATTGATAGAAGGTCCAAGGTAAATGAGCGACTTTGTGGTGAGGTCCATAGGAAGCAATCCATAGTGGATAGCCGTCTATACTTCCTTTTAAATAACGCTCATAAAAATAGCGGCCCGTGTAAACAATAGGCTTGCACCGAAAATGTTTTTCTACCAAACGAAGCCAATTGAGAACACCTTTTCTTAAGTTAGCAGGGCCTAATGGAGACATGCGCTCTATATCCAATACTGGCGGAAAATCGCCTTTTGTTAAATTCACGTGCGCTATAAAATTAGCGGCTTGTTCGGTGGAATTCTCAAATGGACGGTAATAATGATAAGCTCCACGTTGGAGGCCTACTCTTTTTAAGTTTTGCCAATTTTGTACAAATTGAAGGTCTTGGCCGTTACGCCCCATTGTAGCTCTTGCGATCACAAATCGGAGTGGATGTTTGGTCAGTAAAACATCATCCCAATTGATCGGCCCTTGGTATTGTGATATATCGATTCCAAAACAAAAGGATTGGTCGTCGGCAAGGGCGGTTTCAGAGAGTGATTCAAGTGTGTTGTTTTGTAGCACTGGCCGCAGTAATTCTATGCGGTCATAGAAACGGATAAAAAC
>JALRJE010000052.1 GCA_023268965.1 Crocinitomicaceae bacterium | reverse complement strand
TTTTGCGGTATAGATTGATAAAGCGCTCAAAGTAGAGGTCTAGCTCTAGTGGGTCGACATCCGTGATGCGCAAGAGATAAGCCACAATACTATTGGCACCACTACCGCGCCCTACATAAAAATAACCTTTAGCACGCGCATAGGAAGTGAAGTCGTGGGTGATGAGGAAGTAAGAAAGGTAGTTTTTTTCGGCAATAACCTCGATTTCCATCTCGATGCGGGCAATGATTTCGTCGGTGATGGTGCTGTAGCGATACGGAAGCCCTTCTGCACAAAGCTCTTGAAGGCGTTGTAAGTCTGCAGCTTTGGAGCCGTGAATACTATGGGGTTGTTGAGGGGCGGCGGCTTCTCCAAATTCAAATGTGATGGTACAATTACTTAGTAGTTCTTGCGTGCGTGTAAATAAAGTTGGTGCCACCGCAAAGGTATTGCTGCACTGCGCTGCAGATAAAAGGCGCTCGGTGGGCGGCGCTTGTTCTTGCACTGGTAATTTGGAAAGCAGGCAGTTGTTGGAGATAGCGCGTAGCAAGCGGTGGGTGTTGTGGTCTCGTTTGTGGCGAAAGCTCATGGGAATGTCAGCGACGTATTTGTGTGTATCAAAGGCGTGTTTTTGGCGCTTCCATTGAATAATTTGACTGGCTTGAACAGCAATAAATTCGTGTTCTTTGAGTAGCGCTGGGTGTTGCTGTAACGGATACCAAACCCAGCAATTGGCAAAGGGAGGCAGCGGCAAGGTGAAGTGTTTAGCAGTGAGTAAGTGCTGGGTAAGAAAGGCGTTGAGCTCTTGAAAACCTTTGTTATTGCGCGCTATAAGAGTGCCTACGTGTGTAAAGCCGTTGCGCAGCTCGAGCCCAAGTAAGGGTTTGAGCCCCCGTTCTTGAGCGGCGCGCACAAAAGCCAAACCCGATCCGGTATGATTGATGTCGGTGAGCAAGAGTTGTTGGTGACCATGTTGCAAGGCCCAAGCAACGAGTTCTTCGGGCTTGAGTATACCATAGCCCAAACTGAAACAAGAGTGTACGCGCATGTAATCGAATATAAAGTACTACAGATGAATTAGGTGCTGCGGTTGGCCAGTAGAATGGGTGGCTCACCGTTGAACGGATTGTAATGGCCAATGCTGCGCGCCTCTAGACCAATGGCGCGCAAGACCGCGCGGTCGCCATAGCGCTCACGGATCTTGTCTAAGGCCTTGTAGAGCGCCGGATAGGAAAGATTTTGATGATCGAAAAGTTGCAGTTGGTGCGCCCCTCCTACTAGAGAGCTGAAGCGCAAGCCAATTAAGCGCACCAATACACGCCGCTGATAAAGCCGCTTGAAAAGCTCTTGAACCAACGGGAGTAGCTCGTGGTCGGCAGCGGTGTAGGCAATTTGTTGTTGAAGGGTTTGGGTCTGGAAATCGGCGTAGCGGATCTTGACGGTAACCGTACCTGTGAGTTTACCTGCGCGGCGCAACTGAAAGGTGAGGTTCTCAGCCATGGCGGCTAAAATACCACTGAGTTTGCCGACGTCTATGGTGTCTTGGTGAAAGGTGCGTTCGTTGGAAATAGATTTGCGCTCGTTGTAGGGCTCTACAGGGCTTTGGTCTATGCCCTGGGCTTTGGTCCAGATGCTGCGGCCGTTTGCGCCAAGGGCTTGTTCGACGAGTTCTAGGGGCAGTGTTTGAAGCGTGCCAATTCTTTTAACACCTAGACTACACAGCGTTTGGTAGGTTTTAGGCCCAACCATAGGTATTTTCTGAACAGAAAGTGGCGCTAAAAAGTCTTTTTCTTTACCGTAGTTGATGTGAAGCTGATTATTGGGTTTAGCCTCTCCGGTTGCTACTTTAGAGACCGTTTTGTTTTCAGACAAGCCAAATGAGATCGGCAAGCCGGTTTCTTTGATAATGCGCGCGCGCAACTCAGAGGCGTAGGTCCAGATGCCAAAAAAGCGATCCATGCCAGTGAAGTCGATGTAGAATTCATCGATGGACATTTTCTCATAGACCGGAGATACTTCTTTGACGATTTCGGTTACCATTCGAGAAAATTTGGTGTAGGTTTGCGTATTGCCTTTGATACAGATAGCTTCTGGGCAACGTTCTTTGGCCATTTTCATGGACATGCCGGAGCGCACACCAAAACGCCTGGCTTCATAGCTACAAGAGGCTACAACCCCTCTTTCACTGGTGCCGCCAATAAGGATAGGTTTTTGATTTAAGCGGCTGTCTAGAAGGCGCTCACAGGAAACAAAAAAGGTGTCGAGGTCCATATGAACAATCGAACGACGTGTAGCCATAGGTACGGTCATTTAAAGGGTGAAACAATAAAAGTTCGATTGGTTGGTGCGTCAAAATTAACATTTTTGATTAATATCACATCAATAAAATGATGAATATTTAATCAAAAGTTATCAACAAATAAAAAAGAAAGAAAAACGAACTGCCAATATGTCATTTTCGTAACTTGGAACACAATTTGATAGACTAACTGCATAAACTTAAATAAGTAAAAAATGAAACCACTTTATATCGTATTAGCTGCCGTAGGCGCCATACTCCTCTTTAGTTTCTTAGGATACTACAACCTTTACAACAAAGCCGTTGGCTATCAAGAAGGGCTCGATGAAAAATTTGCCAATGTCCAATCTGCCTACCAACGCCGTGCCGACCTCATTCCGAATTTATTGGAAACCGTAAAAGGCGCTGCTCAAAACGAAAAAGATATCCTTACCCAAGTAACGCAAGCGCGTGCCGGAATTGTGGGTGCCAAA
Source organism: Crocinitomicaceae bacterium (assembly GCA_023268965.1). Lineage (GTDB taxonomy): Bacteria > Bacteroidota > Bacteroidia > Flavobacteriales_D > Crocinitomicaceae > UBA952. The sequence goes on along the minus strand of JALRJE010000052.1, from coordinate 23,150 downwards.
ACACCACAAGACCTCGAACTGATGGGTCGCAAAATCAATACCGCTATTAATCTAGCGTACGAAGCCTACCCACAGATCCGTTCTACAGAGAATTTTAGTCAGTTTCAAAGTCAACTAGAAGGCACCGAAAACCGCATCAAAACAGAGCGTGACAACTACAATAAAGCAGTCAAAGCATACAACACACACATCCGTGGTTTCTTTGCCCGCTTTTTCTTAAACGGAGAAGAATTCCCGAGAAAAGAAGGTTTTGTAGCCGCGAGCGGTTCAGAGAACGCACCAAAGGTGAAGTTTTAATGCTCAGCAACCTCGAACAACAAAAGGTACTCGATTGCATTGAAGCGGCAGAAGCTGCCACGAGCGGAGAATTGCGGGTACATCTAGAGGCCAACTGTAAAACAGACGCAGTGGCGCGGGCTATCGATATTTTTGATCAACTCGAAATGCAAGCCACAGCGGAGCGAAATGGCGTACTCATCTATGTAGCTTTTGCAGACCGCAAGCTCGCTATTATCGGCGATGAAGGTATCAATACCCGTGTTCAACACAACTTCTGGGACAGCACCCGAGACCTCATGCTCGCACACTTCAAAGAAGGCCACTTGGCCGAAGGGCTTTGTGCCGGCATCACCGAGGCCGGGTCTCAACTTGCTCGTTTTTTTCCTCCTCAAGAAAATGATCAAAATGAATTGCCCAATCAAATCAGTTTCGGATGACAAAACGCTTTATTTTTCTATTCGTTCTTGTTTACTATAGCTGCTCTCTTTTCGGTCAATACCCCAAACCTACGTCTGCAGAACGCTTCCTTCATAACTTTTCAAAAGTTCAGGTATTAAGTGCAGCAGACCAAGCACAAATTGAACAAAGACTCGATGCTTTCGAGCAAGAAACCAGCAATGAAATTACTATTGTCATCATAGACGACCTCAATGGCGACGAACCCTGGCATTATGCCACCGAACTCGGCGAAGAATGGGGAGTCGGAAAAGCGGATCAAAACAACGGCTTGGTATTTTTGATTAAGCCCACACAAGAAAATGGTGGGCGTCAAGTTTATTTGGCTCCTGGACGGGGCTTAGAAGCAGCGATCACCGATCTGAGCTGCCACGATATTGTCCAGCACGAAATACTTCCTGAATTCAAGAAAAATCGATATGCACAGGGTATTAATAAAGCGCTAGACATCTTATTTAAACTCGCTAAAGGTGAAATCAATGAAAAAAGCTACCGCGATGGCATTCGCAAAGACAAATGGGTTGGCGGTATATTCGCACTGTTATTCATACTAGGCGCCCTATTCTTACTCATTAAGCGCGGTGGGGGCGATAACGGAACTACTTTTGGTGGCAGACGCGCTGGCCCTGGCTTCTTTTACTTTGGAGGCGGCGGCTTCGGAGGTGGTTTTGGCGGCGGCTCTTCTGGTGGCGGAGGTTTTGGTGGTTTTGGCGGCGGTAGTTTTGGTGGCGGAGGCTCTGGCGGAAGTTGGTAATTAAACCCTTAAGGCATTCAATTAGTCTAGCAATAAAAACAAAGCGTTATGAATAAATTTTTACCCCTGCTCCTACTTGTATTCGGATGTCTTTCGTTCACACAGGCGCAAGAAATACAAACAATCGCATTTTATAATGTAGAAAACCTATTTGATACCATTGACGGTCCAAATGACGACGCAGAGTTCTTACCTACTGCTGAAAAACAATGGAACACCCAGAAATACAATACCAAACTCCAGCAAATCAAACAAGTCATGGAGGCGCTGCAAATGCCCATCATTATGGGAGTTTGTGAAATTGAAAACAAAGCTGTACTTCTGGATATAATTGGCCAAGACAAACGCTACGGTGTTGTCCATTACGAGAGCCCCGATGCACGTGGCATCGATGTGGGTATGCTCTACAGAAAAGACATCTTAAAGCTCAAAACATCAGGTTATATACGTTTTACCTTGCCTGGCGATACCCTTCCTACTTCCAGAGATATCGTTTGGGCAAAATACCAGTACAAGAAAGAAAGTATATTCGTTCTTGTCAATCATTGGCCAAGCCGGCGAGGCGGAGCCGAGCAAAGCGCACCTCGCCGCTTCAAAGCGGCGCAAATGGCAGCCCAATTTATAGACTCCGTTCAACAAAACGACCCCAAAGCTAAAATCATCTTAATGGGAGATTTAAATGATTATCCACAAGATGCTGCTCCTCAGTATGTTTCAAAAAAACTAACCCCCCTCATTTCCAAAGAAAGCAACAGCTTCGGAGGCTCGTATAATTACAAGAATGAATGGGATGTCTTAGACCACATTATGGTTTCTTTGAATGCAATGGATGGTCATTTTCAAGTTCAAAAAGAAAGTGGTCAGATTCATAGTTTCCCCTATCTACTTACGCAATACAAGGGTCAAATTGTTCCGAATAGAACCTATGCTGGCAATACCTATCTTGGAGGATATTCAGATCATCTTCCGGTGTCCATACAAGTCATTTTGCATCCTTAATTCGTAGAATTGCTAGGATGACTTTGTAGGGATTTTTTGCTTGTACAGAAATTTCTTTTGCGTGGATTCAAATGGCCTGTAGATAAAATATACATGGTTGTTGTGAATCCTCACCTTATCGACATACCGAAAAGAAAGCTGTACTTTCTGAACAACCGCACCAGTTGTTAAATCAATGAGACCGATAAAACAATTTCCGTCTTGCTCGTAGGTGGTATAAATTTTACCCGTTTTTCTGTCTTGTTGCAAGTTTTTTTGAAACCCACTTTGCTTGGCATGGTAATGATGAAAAATAGGAATCGACTTCAAAAGCTGACCTTCAATGGTATATACCCGCAGCATGTCCTTTGGGTAATCGAAGATGTAGAGCGTATCGTTTGCTACAAAGAGCGGCGCATACACTGGCTGGTAATACAACGATTTGGTAAAGACATTGGCGCCTACATATATTTCCGCATCGATTCCAGTTTGATTTTCTAGATTTTTTGCCCAAAGTTTGGTGCGGACATCTACCCATTTGTATTCCGATCGATACAACTCCATCATGAGGTCGTCTTGAATATGCAAAATTGCTTTATACGTCGAATCGAGCTGATCCAATGCACCGTATTCGAAGGCCGGGTAAATATCGATATAACTAGAGTAAAACTGCTGTGTAAGGCTTGTATCTACTATAGGGGCAATATATTTATAATAGTAGTCTTTGGGGATGCTTCCCAATTGCAGCGCCGTGTCTTTTCGTTGCAAACCGAACATATTGACTTGGGTTTCTACATGGATATTTCCTCGAAAATCTCGCTTCAGGCCCACTGCTCTTTCAGGTATATTTTGTAAAAATAGCGTCGAATTATTCCAAATACATTGCAATTGCGCATCCTTGAGCAAGTTCTTTTCATACGTCAACAAGAAAAGTTCGCCATTTGCACCCAATTCAAAATCAGCCACACTATACTTTTTTGATGCAAAAACGGTGTCGGGTTGATTAGGGCGCAAAACAATAGCGCGCACCTCTTGGACGCGTTCAGCTTTGAGGTAGATCAACACCTGAGTTGTATCTAGCTTTGGGTCAAAAAGAATAGTCCTATGCGCGCCCTGATAAATTGGGTGAGTAAAGTACAGATTGAGCTTGGTGAGGGACTTGCAATCCTTTAAATCAAACGAAATTAACCCATTAGGCAAGGAAATTCCCGCAAGATTGGAATCGACATCCGCTTTTAAAAATGCTAGACTACAGCGTACATTAGGAATAGGCTCGTTTGTTTTTACATCTTTAACAGAGACCACTAAAGTTTGGGCCCGAACAACAAGTAGAGCAATAAAAACAAACAAAAAACAAATGAAGCGCATATAGAATCGACGCTAAAATGCCTGGAATTTCACAAGCTTAACACACTTTTTGAATCCAGTGCTGGGTATCGGGAATTGAGCCAGACTTTAAGTTATCTAGATGCGCCTTGATCCGTATAGAGATTTCACGGCTTTCTAGCGGTGGTAAAGTGATTTTTTGATCGCGGTAACCGATCATTGCAATTGGAGCAATTGTTGCGGCGGTTCCGGCACCAAAAACGTCTTGTAAGGTGCCGTTTTGAGCAGCTTCGATGACTTCAGCTACAGTTACATGGCGTTCTTCAATGGCAATGCCAAAAGAGGCCGCGATTTCAAGTACTGTTTTTTTGGTGGTACCACGCAAAATGGTATCTACCTCTTCAGAGGGTGTAATTAAGGTGTTGTTGATGACAAACATGATATTCATGGTGCCAGACTCTTCAATAAATGTATGTGTTTTGGCATCGGTCCAGACCAACTGATGAAATCCTTCTTGTTGTGCAAGTTTAGCCGGATACAATGATGCCGCATAATTACCGGCCGCTTTTGCGCGCCCAACGCCTCCAATGGCAGCGCGGGTGTAGTGCTCTTCAATTTTGACGCGAACAGGCTCTGCGTAATAAGAACCCACTGGTGAAGTGATAATGACAAATTTGTAGTTGTCTGAAGGTTTGATTCCGACGAATTCATCGGTTGCAAACATAAAAGGTCGAATGTATAACGCGTAACCGGGTTTGTCGATAACCCATCCGGCATCTTGGGCAACGAGTTGTTTAACGGCCGCTAAAAATAGATCTTCGGGGATTTCCGGCATGCACATGCGTGCTGCTGACTCGGCAAATCGACGTGCATTGAGTTCCGGTCTGAATAAAACTACTTCGTTGTGTTGGTTGCGGTAGGCTTTCATTCCTTCAAAAATGGACTGTCCATAATGGATGGCTGACATGGCCGGATGCATACTAATTGGGCCAAAGGGTTTGATTTCTCCTTGCTGCCATTTGCCATCCGTAAATTCCATAACGAACATGTGATCAGAGAAGATTCTGCCAAAGGAAAGGTTGTCCCAATTGACCGAAGACAAGTGGCTATCTGTATTGGGTGTGATAGGAAATTGTATTGGAATTCCAGACATAGCTTGTTAATTGATGTGCGAATATACAGCTAAATCGTCGAGCACACAACCTTTTGACCTTATTAATAGCAATCCTTAACTTTTAAAAGCAATCCTTAACTTTGCGTTATGAACGCCTTCACACAAGCCCTTGAAATACTTCACAAACATTGGGGTTTTCATGCGTTTAGACCTGGTCAAGAGCCGATTGTTAAAGCAGCTTTGGCAGCTGAAGACACCCTTGCCCTATTGCCCACAGGCGGTGGTAAATCGATTTGCTTTCAAGTCCCCGGCATTCAGCGCGACGGTCTGTGCTTGGTCATTTCTCCGCTCATTGCGCTTATGCAAGACCAAGTAGAAAACTTACAAAAAAGAGGCCTACGTGCAAAAGCACTTACGAGCGGCCTGAGCTATCGAGAAATAGATCAAACTTTAGACAACGCGCGTTTTGGTGGGCTTGATTTCCTTTATACATCACCAGAAAGAATTCAATCAGCACTTTTTTTAGAGCGCTTTAAACGAATGAAAATTTCGCTACTCGTCGTAGATGAAGCACATTGCATTTCAGAATGGGGTCATGACTTCAGACCGTCGTTTAGACAAATCGCCAAACTTCGGCAATTGCAACCGGAAGTTCCAATTTTAGCACTCACCGCTACGGCCACTAAAGCCGTTCAGCAAGACATCTTAACTCAGCTGCAGATGCCTAAAGCACAAATTATAGAGTCGAGTTTTGCCCGGGCTAACCTCTCCTATTTGGTGCGTCCAACCACCCATAAAATGCAAGAAATCCTGAGCATTTGCAAGCGGGAAAGCGGAACCGGAATTGTCTATTGCCAAACCAGAAAATCAGTCAAGGAAGTAGCTCGCATACTTTTGGCCAATGGTTTGCGCTGTGGTATTTATCACGGAGGCTTGAATGCCGAACAACGTAGTCAAATGCTCCAAGATTGGCTTTCTGATCAAAATCAAATTATGGTTGCCACTAATGCATTTGGTATGGGAATCGATAAGCCAGATGTCCGGTTTGTGCTCCATTATGAAATTCCCAATTCTCCGGAAGCTTATTTTCAAGAGGCAGGCCGCGGAGGTCGAGATGGTCAGCCTGCTTATGCGCTTTTGTTACACGAGGCGCAAGACTTCGATAAATTGAAGGAGCAATTGGAAAAAAGCTACCCTAGTGCCGAACGCGTTATTTTTGTGTATCGTGCCGTTTGTAACTATCTAAAAATTGCCATTGGATCTGGTAAGGAAGAGAGTTATGCGTTTGACATGAAAACTTTTTGTCGAACTTTTGACTTGCCCGACGACGAGGTGTATTTTGCGCTTAAGATTTTAGAGCAAAACGGAAATTTTAGCCTTTCTGAAGGGTTCTATCAACCGACGCGCTTGCAGTTTATTGTCAATAATGAGGTGCTATATAACTTTCAAATTCAGCACGAGGATTACTACCAACTCTGCACCACGCTTGTACGGAGTTATCCTGGCATTTTTGACCAAATGACCATTCTACATGAAGACAAACTTCTAAAGAGACTAAAAACCTCCAATAAACGTTTTGAAGAACAACTAGACTTCATGCAAAAAAACGGCATCATCGAACTTACTAAAAAAAGTAACCTACCCATACTGCATTTCAACTTGGAAAGGTTACCAGAATCTTACCTGAATCTCAAGCCAAGTATCTATTTGGAGCGCAAAAAAGCTGCACAAGACAAACTTGCAGCCATGCAGCGCTATTGCGAAGCCCCGCTATGCCGCGCTCAACAACTCATTCATTACTTCGGACAAGATATTGCACCCTGCGGATCTTGTGACATTTGTAAGCCGAGCATGCTCACTGAAGAAGCCTTATTTGCTTTTTTACAAGAAGCCCAAAGTATCGAAGCGCTAGAAGCTCAATTTCTATGCTCAAGAGCAGAGCTAGAGGTGCTTATTCGCCCCCATTTACTCACTGAAAAAATCAAATTCAAAGCAGGAAAATTCTACCTCTAATCCTCGCTTATGAACGCGTCTACAACCCAAGGACTGCCCAAACAAATCTGGCATTTCTTACTCATTTTATGGCCTTTCATCATTGGCATTTACTTCGCTGATTTCCGTATATTAACGTACCAAACACTGCTTTTTGCAAAAATTTCCAGTGCAATTGGTTTGGGTTTAATCATATTCCATCCAACCAGGCAGCTTGGTGTTTTATTGCTCTTTTTCAATCTTGGCTTTTGGCATTTATTCTTTGCGCAATCGGTGTATCGGGCCCAGCGAAATCTGGTCTTTGATCGAGAAGTGCGAGGTGTATTGAAAGTGCAATCGATAGAAAATAAAGGTGCTTATCAAAAAATAATTGGTGCTTTTGAGTTGACGGAAAACAGACCCATAAGAGCGGTTAACCTGTTGATATACTGTAAAGGGGAAATACAAATTGACCAACGCAAATTATACGTACTCCAATGCAAACCGGACCTCATTCAAAACGAAGCCTACCCCGGTGCTTTTGACCAAGAACGCTACTATGAGCTGCAACAAATCAGTCATCTCGTTTTCATTGAAGCAGATGCCCTGCATGTTAGTAAACGATCTGGCCAGCATCAGTCCGATATCAAAACCAGCCTAATGACAATCAAAACAAAGTTATCCGAATTGTTTTCTGTTGCCTTAAGCCAACAATCCTCTGCAATTGCAAGGGCGCTTATTCTAGGTGAAAGGGATGGCATAGACCAAGAACTCAGGACTTATTTTTTAGCCACAGGGTCCATGCATATACTTGCTGTATCAGGCATGCATATTGGACTGCTTATTTTAGCCCTTCTTAAAGTTTTAGGTTTGTTGTCGAGATGGATCAGCCGAAAACAAGCATTTTTTTTGATCGTTGTCATCGTTTGGAGTTATGCGTTTTTAACCGGTTTGTCGGCTTCTGTGCTGCGCAGTGTTTTCATGTTCAGTGTGCTGTTACTTAGTCAGCTGCTCGGAAAGCAAATGAGCAATTTAAATGCACTTTTCTTCTCGGCCTTTTGTTTGCTGCTCTACGACCCTCTTTATTTGTTCGACCTCGGTTTTCAATTGTCTTATTTAGCCATGTTGGGCATTTATTTGTATTACGAGCGCATCAAAGAGGTTTTGGTGTTTAGATGGCGCTGGATACAGCAACTTTGGGACGGCGCAGCACTCGGTTTGGCGGCAACACTGACCACCTTGCCACTCAGTTTATATCATTTTCATTTGTATCCAAATTATGCGCAAATTGCCAACTTGTGCCTCATGAGCCTCTCTAGCTTTATCCTCATCTTAGGGATGTTTTTTCCGTTGCTACAAGCGCTGCCATACCTTGATAAACTGAGTGCCTACATCCTAGAAACATGCATTCAATGGATGCTCGGTATTATGCGCTTTTTCAGTGAGGCGCCGGGAGCAATTGCGCAAGGTTTTGAACTGCCATTTTGGTGGGTGTTGAGCTTTTGGGTACTCTCTTTTCTTTGGTTTTATAGATGGCCAAAACGCCATAATAACGCCTTGAAAAGTTTGAGCTTGCTTTGCTTATTGTTGATGGTCTTTAAAAAGCAACAACTTTTGTATACTAGAGAAATTTTCTTTTATCGCTCGGACAGCCTAATTATCATTAAAGAGGGAAAAGTTGCCAAAGCATTTGGTGCCAAACCCGAGAAAAAATACAACTTTCTGCTGCGCACTTTTGAAAATCTGAATAATTGCAATGTGGCTTATCAACAAGTGCAAAAGGGCCTTTCCAATCTCAGATTTCGAAACGTTCAATTGCGTATCGAACATAGACAAGCATTTAAATTATGGGTGAAAGCCCAAAAGCAAACACAAAAAATAAAGGTCTTTTGAGCAAGTATTTTATCTTTGCTTAAATTTTACGCCATGCAAATGCTCAGCCCCCAAGAGGTTCTTCTCGCCCTAGCAGCCAAAGACATGTGTTGCCTGATCGACATTCGGGAACCCTACGAGCTTCTTCACTATAGCATTGATAGCAAGGCTATTCCTATGGCTGATTTTGCCCAGGCTTATCCATCTTTGAAGCATTACCCGCAAGTTGTTTTGATGTGCCAGTCCGGGAAGCGTGCAGAAGCCTTAGCCAATTTCATGGAAACCGAATTTCACGCCCAGAATATTTATATTTTAGAAGGCGGGCTCAACGCATGGATTGCACAAAACCTCACCCAAATCTCCGGTCATTAAATGAGCGCCCTCACCTCTCTACTCGACTTTATACTCCATATCGACAATTATTTATTTGTACTTATTCAAGACTACGGCACTTGGGTTTATGGCATCTTGTTTTTGATCATTTTTGTAGAAACAGGCTTGGTCTTTATGCCTTTGTTGCCCGGCGATTCTCTGCTCTTTGCGGCGGGTTCTTTTTGTGCCGGGGTTCAGATTGATGATGAATTAGCTCAACTAAATTTAATGGTAGTCCTCTCCCTTTTGATCATTGCAGCAATTTTAGGAGATGCCCTTAATTTTTGGATCGGTCAAAAATACGGTCAAAAATTAGCGCAAATTAAAATTGGCAAATACGCCTTGCTCAAAGAAAAACACCTCCAACAAACCCATGATTTTTTTGAGAAACACGGTTCCAAAACTATTATAATTGCACGTTTTGTTCCGATCGTCCGGACTTTTGCGCCCTTCACCGCTGGTTTAGCCAATATGCGCTACCCCGTATTTTTGAAGTACAACGTGGTTGGAGGAATCGGATGGGTACTCGGGCTCACCCTGCTGGGTTATTTTTTTGGCAATCTCCAGATTGTTCGAGAAAATTTTGAGACAGTCATTTTTGGGATCATCGGGCTTTCGTTGCTTCCTATGTTTATTGCCATTCTGAAAGAGCGCCTCACTAAGCACTAAAGCGCTGAAATTCTGTCTGTAAAAAAGAACGGCAAATTTCTGTCGGGAATTGTTCGAGCTGAGCCGCTATTTCTAAAATTTTTGCGGCCAAGTCTGTTGCGCTTGCATTCGTGTCTAGCGTGTTTGCCGCCATGTTGATCACGCGTAGCACCTCTTCCTTAGACTGCACGAGCATAGCCCAACCTTGGGGTGAAATAAAAAGTTGCTGGGCTATATTGTGTTCAAATTCTTCGCGTACGGTTTTAATAAGGATGCTCTGTTGTGTTTTTGCATTCTGACTTACTTGCAGTGACCTAAGGGTCAGGTTGGCAGGTGAAATACGGTCTACCAACAAAATACAACGCTGGTAAGCCTCGAGCTTACTAGGTAAGAAATAATTTTGGCGCTGTAGACTCAGTTCCGTTTGAAGTTGCAGAAGGGCGTGGTCTTGCTGTCGTTTGAGAAATAAAAAAACAATCGCGACAATAGCCACTATCAAAACGGAAATCACAACAAAAAAGAAGGTCATAGGTAAATTTTTGAGGCAAATATAGTGCTTTACCTTATTTTTACCCCATGAATAACGTGCTACTTCCCCTCATTCTATTCCTCTATTTCGGACTTCTCTTGGCAATTGCCTATTTCACCTCTAAAAATGCGAGTAGCCACAGTTTTTTTACGGGTGACAAAAAAAGCTCATGGTACTTAGTAGCTTTTGGCATGATCGGCACCTCGCTCTCCGGTGTAACCTTTGTGTCTGTTCCTGGTGCGGTGAGTGCCAGTTCATGGCATTATTATCAGCTCGTTTTAGGCTTTTTTGCCGGTTATTTCGTAGTGGCTTATGTGCTGCTTCCGCTTTATTACAAGCATCAGCTCAGCTCCATCTATCGGTATTTAGAGTTAAGGCTAGGTTTACGCGCTTACCAATGGGGAGCTGGTTATTTTATTTTATCGAGAACACTCGGCGCTACGGTGAGGCTCTACCTTGTTATTAATGTACTGCAACTCTTCGTTTTTGAACCAATTGGTTTGCAATTCTGGCAAGCCACACTCCTGATTATCCTCATGATTCTCGCCTATACGTTAAAAGGTGGAGTCAAAACCATAGTCTGGACAGACACCCTACAAACCTTCTTTATGTTATTGGCCTTGGTGGTCTGTATCGTCACCTTGCAACAACAAATGAATTTTTCTTGGTCATCGCTATGGCAAGAACTTCAAGCAAAACAACTTACTCAAGTCTTTTCTTGGAATCCGTCTAAGGGAGATTACTTCTGGAAGCATTTCATTGGAGGGGCGTTCATTACGATAGCCATGACGGGTCTCGATCAAGAAATGATGCAAAAAAATATTAGTGTAAAAACCCTTAAAGACGCCCAAAAAAACATGGTGGTCTTTAGTTTTACCCTGCTTCTCGTCAATGCCCTATTTTTGCTTCTTGGTAGCATTTTAAGTTATTTTGCCTTTAAAAACGGACTAGACTTTGCCCCTGACGACCTCTTTCCAAAAATTGTCCAAACTTATTTACCCAGCGGTGTTTTTATCATATTTATCATCGGGCTTATATCCGCATTATTCCCATCGGTAGATGGTGCCATTACTGCACTAACTGCTTCATTTTGCATAGATATTATCGGTTTTGAGCGTCGAAATTTACCTGAGCAAGAGCGCATGCGTCTCAAAAAAATAGTGCATATCGGATTTGCCATTTTGTTTATGCTATTGGTTTTCTTTTTCAAATGGTACGACGACAAAAGTATTGTCAAATTGATTTTCTTGATTGCTGGCTACACCTATGGCCCGCTATTGGGGCTCTTTGCTTTTGGTATTCTCACTAAAAGAAATGCACCCGCTTCATTCATTCCTTGGATTGTAATTCTTGCGCCCCTTAGTTGTTACGCACTCAGTGAAAACGCTGACTTGGTTTGGAAGGGTTATGAATTTGGCAATGAAATGTTGCTGATCAATGGTTTACTTACCTTTATACTCTTGTTTATCAGTAGTTTTGTAACTAATTCCAACGCATCCAATGAAACTTCTCCTCTCTGACAACCAGTTGCATTTACGCTTTGCTCCACTCACGCTTACACGCCCTATTGCCGAGTTGCGCTGCGGTCTTTTTACCAATGCAGAACGTTGGCAAATGCTTGTGCCCGCCGCACAAATCGGCTACGAAACCGAAATTTATTTGTCTGGGAAATTTCCAATCAATAATGGCATATGGATCAATGCGCAGTGCATTGCCAATGTGCAATTTGCCCAAATGATAGCTAATTTACATGATGGCCAAGCGCTTTATCAAAACGGTCTACTTCTGGCAAAAAATGGCCCGGAAAAGACGCGCGTCGATTGCAATATTCCAAATTTAATTATCCTAGAAAATCGCTGGGATCTCTACAAAAAAAATGACGCTATTTTGCGTCAAGATTTCCAAATCTATACCGCAAACAAAACATCAACTGCGCTATCCTCTACCAACCTGCTCATAGGTTCAAAGCAAGAACTCTTTATAGCGGAGGGTGCTCATATCGAAGGTGCTACACTCAATACCTCGCAAGGACCAATTTACATAGGTAAAAATGTCGAAATCATGGAAGGTAGTATGCTGCGCGGCCCATTAGCGATACTAGATGGTGCCGTAGTCAAAATGGGATCCAAAATTTATGGAGCCACTACGATAGGCCCTGCATGCCGCATCGGAGGAGAAGTGAGCAACTCAATTTTTCAAGCTTTTTCCAATAAAGGCCATGACGGTTTTTTAGGCTCTGCACTCATCGGAGAGTGGTGTAATTTGGGCGCCGATACGAATTGCTCCAATCTCAAGAATAATTACGGTAAGGTCAGTACCTATTCATATGAGCAGCAACAACAAACTTCAACCACAGAAATATTTATGGGGCTTACCATGGGAGATCACAGCAAATCGGCCATAAACGTTCAGTTCAATACGGCAAGTGTTGTGGGAGTGAGCAGCAATATTTTCTGCAGTAAGTTTCCTCAAAAATTCATTCCCTCTTTTCAATGGGTGTCAGATGAACAAACCAGCACCTTTCTTCTGGACAAAGCCATTGAAGCTGCTTCTGCCATGATGGCTCGCAGAGCGCAAGTATTTAGCCAACACGACGCCACAATTTTTAATTTTTTGGCCAAGAACTGACTTTTTTGCAGTTTTTTAGACTTTGGCATGTATCTTGACACACCGCCTATCTGAAACATTTCTATTATGAGCATTCTTTTTGACCAAGATTTTTTTGGTTTATCTAACTACGACACCGATGCAGAGTTCATTCCGCTCATTACAGCAGAGGAAGAAGAGCACATGAACAAGCAAGAGTTCCCCGAAGAACTTCCTATTTTGCCTTTGCGCAACAACGTGCTTTTTCCGGGGGTTGTTATTCCGATTACAGTAGGAAGAGACAAGAGCATTAAGCTCATTCAAGAAGCCAATAAAGGCAACAAAATTATTGGTGTTGTTTCACAAAAAAATCAAGATGTCGAAGCCCCTCAATTTTCAGACCTTCACCGGGTTGGAACAGTGGCTCAAATTATACGATTACTCAAAATGCCCGATGGAAGCTCCACGGTGATTATTCAAGGCAAACGCCGTTTTGAAATGGTTCAGGCCACCCAAACGGAGCCCTACATGAAAGCCAAGGTGCGCGTACTTACCGAAAAGCCTTTAGATGCAGCCAACAAAGAACTAGAGGTCATGTTCAGCACCATCAAAGACCTCGCTTTGCAAATTATCCGAGAAAGCCCCAATATTCCTTCTGAAGCGCAGTTCGCTATTGGCAACATAGACAGCCCAAGCTTTTTAGTCAATTTCATCTCCTCAAACATGAATGCCGATGTTGCAAAAAAGCAAGCGATGCTCGAAGAAATGGATATGAAGAAGCGCGTAATGCTCGTTCTTGAGCACCTCACCGCTGAAGTACAAGTGTTGGAAATGCGCAACGAAATACAAAATAAAGTGCGCAAAGACCTCGATAAACAACAAAGAGAATACTTCTTGCACCAGCAAATGCGCACCATTCAAGACGAACTCGGAGACAACCCGCAAGTACAAGATGTACGAGATCTTGAAAAAAAGGCACAATTGAAAAAATGGGATCAACGCATTGCCCAGCTTTTTGCAAAAGAACTGGAGAAATTACAGCGCATGAACCCGCAAGGTGCCGAATACACGGTTCAACTCAATTACCTTGATCTATTGCTAGAACTCCCTTGGAATGTATACAGCAAAGATAAACTCGACTTAAATGCAGCTAAACGCGTTCTAGAGCGCGATCACTTCGGTTTGGAGAAAGTCAAGGAACGCATCTTGGAATATTTAGCCGTACTCAAATTAAAGGGCAATATGAAAGCGCCTATTCTTTGTTTTTATGGCCCTCCAGGAGTTGGTAAAACATCATTAGGCAAATCTATTGCCGAAGCACTTGGACGCAAATACGTACGCATGTCTTTAGGTGGTCTTCACGACGAAGCAGAAATCAGAGGGCACCGAAAAACATATATTGGCGCTATGCCAGGTCGTATCATGCAGCAGTTAAAAAAGACCGAAACGGCCAATCCAGTTTTTGTCTTGGACGAAATCGATAAACTCGGGCGCAGTAACCACGGCGACCCCTCCTCAGCTCTTTTAGAAGTTCTAGACCCCGAGCAGAACGGTGCATTCTATGACAACTACGTCGAAACAGAATTTGACCTCTCTAAAGTTTTGTTTATTGCTACGGCCAATAACCTTCAAAGTATTCAAGGCCCCTTGCTAGACCGAATGGAAATCATTGAAGTCAATGGCTATACTTTAGAAGAAAAAATAGAAATTGCCAAACGCCACTTGTTACCAAAGCAAATTAGTGCACACGGCATCCAAAAAAGCGATATCCAAATTGACAAAAAATTATGGCAAACGCTAATCGAGTCCTATACTTTTGAATCTGGTGTCAGAGGTCTAGATAAAATAGTAGCCAAATTAGTCCGCAACCGAGCGCGCCAAATTGCAATGGAAGAAGCCTTTCAACCCAAGCTAAGCACCGAAGATTTATTTACCTTCCTAGGAGCAGGCCGCATGCGTACCAAATACGACAACAACGATGTAGCTGGAGTGGTAACGGGCCTAGCTTGGACTGCTGCAGGCGGCGACATCCTATTCATCGAGAGCCTAATCTCTAAAGGAAACGGCAAACTGAGCCTAACAGGTAATCTCGGAGAGGTCATGAAAGAATCGGCTGTCATTGCACTCGAATACCTAAAAAGTCATCATGATCAACTCGGCCTTAACCCCGATGTATTCGCGCATTACAACGTACATGTTCACGTTCCTGAAGGAGCAACACCAAAAGACGGCCCAAGTGCTGGTGTCACTATGCTCACAGCCTTAGCATCCCTATTTACGCAAAGAAAAGTTCGTAAAAACTTGGCCATGACCGGTGAAATCACCTTGCGCGGCGATGTCTTGCCCGTTGGCGGCATCAAAGAAAAGATACTCGCAGCCAAAAGGGCAGGTATTACCGATCTATTGCTCTCTGGAAAAAACAAGCAAGATGTAGATGAAATTGCCCCAGTTTATCTCAAAGGTTTAAATATTCAATATGTAGATAAAATGGCCGACGTTTTAAAACTCGCCTTGCTCCAAGAACTGGTAAATGAGCCAAAAACGCTCACAATCCCCGATAAAAAAATTGGCGCATAATGCCGACGTATTTGCTTGTTTTTGATGGTTATTGCATGTTGTGCAATCGATTTGTTCAACGCATCCTTAAAATGGATACAACTAAAAAATTCACGTTCTCAACACTACAGGGCCTTCCAGTAGAAATAGACCAAAGTGGCCTTCAGTCGAGCATTCAAGACAGCATTTCTTACCTAAGAAATGACACTTGGTTTCAAAAAAGCACCGCTGTTTTATATATCTATCAAGACCTCTTTGGCCGCTTTCATTGGTCGCAAATTGCTTGGTTATGCCCAAAGTTGCTTCGAGATCTAATCTATGACCTGATTGCAAAGCATCGTTACAAGTGGTTTGGAAAATACGAAAGTTGTTACTTGCCTCTTCCTGAAGATCGCACGAGATTCATTGGATAAAATATCGTAAATTGGACCATCTAAACAAAGTTATGTCCAAATTTTACTTCACTTTCTTTACTGTACTTTTGTTGTTTTCAACTGCTGCTTTAGCTCAGCAAATGCAAAAGCCTTCTGCCACCACAATTGCTGAGCTGCCGCAATGGGCACAACTCATGTATAGTGAAAACCCCAATGTTTATCAGGTCAGCCAGGCGTACCAAGATTACTACAGAACCTACACCTTTGAGAAAAATTACCACACGCAATACTACAAGCGCTGGATGCGACAAAATCAGTATTTCACCGATGAACTCGGCTTTATAAATACGCCAACTCAAGAACAACTTCAAAATGAGGATGCCCTCTATTTCAAAAAACAAAACACCCTCAAAACCAGCAATTGGAGTGTTGTAGGGCCTATCACCACTTACCAAGAAGGCCTTGCTCAAGGTTCTGGTCAAACCAATATTTACAGCTTTGATCAGTGTGCAGCGCAAACCAATGTGTGTTATTGCGGCACCGAACCTGGCGAGGTGTATAAAAGCACCAATGGTGGCCTGAACTGGACGCTCATATCAAAAACAATAGATTTCGGCTCTGGTGTAACTGCCATTGAAGTACATCCGCTTGACCCTAATATCGTCATTGCAGGTGGTAATAAAGGCTTGTTTTTAAGTGATAACGGCGGGCTCACCTGGACCAACACACTACCAAGTACTGGTTTAAATGTCAATGAAATCTATATTTTACCGTCCGACCCGAACCTTATTTTGGCAGCTACCGATAAAGGTTTGTACAGAAGTATGGACGCTGCCCAAAACTGGACCCAATTATATACTCAGAAAACCTATGATATCAAGCAAAAACCCGGGAGCAGCCAAACGTTGTATTTGCTTAAAAACAACCCGAGCCTCATTAGGTGTGAGTTCTTTGTTTCTACGGATGCAGGCCTATCATGGACACTCCAAGATGCCGGTTGGTATAACTCCACTGATCCTGCACGTATAGACGGCGGTGGCCGCTTGGCAGTGAGCCCTGCAGATCCAGAAATCGTATACGCTTATCTGATTGGCGATTCCAAACCAAACGACTACGGTTATATCGGTGTATACCGAAGCAACAACAGTGGCCAAAGCTGGGTCTTACCCAACGGCCAGGTAGGTGGACCCTACTCCACCGCACATCCTAATTTAGCAATGGGTACCCCAACATGGAATTACCACCAAGGATTCTACAATTGTGCACTTGTAGCCAACCCAAACAACGCCAATGAACTCCTTATTGGTGGTCTAAATTTATACCGGAGCTCAGATGGCGCTGTCTCTTTTGCTTCCGTTTCGGGTTATGTTGGCGGGCCCCTTAGTTTACACGTCGACAACCAAGATTTTAGAGTAATCGGAAACCACACCTGGGTCACGACAGACGGCGGCATCTATCACAGTACCGATTTTATGACCACGCAACCCGATTTTTATATGTCTGGTGTTCATGGCTCAGATTATTGGGGTTTTGACAACGGTTGGAATGAGGATGTATTGGTTGGCGGGCTTTACCATAACGGCAACTTGGCTTACCATGAAAACTACGGGGCGGGCAATTTCTTGGAACTTGGTGGTGGCGAGGCGCCAACAGGCTATGTAAATCCCGGAGACAACAAGCTCACTTATTATTCAGATGTGGACGGCAAGCGTATTCCGGCTACTTTAGATGGCGCAATTCAAAATGCTTCATTTGGGATTAACCCCAATGAAAGTTATTGGGCAGCAGAATCGACAGAATTGGTCTTTCATCCAAATTGTTACAGCATTGCCTATACAGGAAAAGACCATCAGCTCTATCGTACGACTGACAAGGGCGCCTCTTTTGAACTTGTTCAAACGTTTGGTTCGAACGCCAATGCGCGCATTAATTATATTGAAATCGCCTCAGATAACCCACAAATTATTTATTTAAATCAAAAAGCAGCAAGTGGTGGAACAGGTAAACTCTGGAAAACGACAGATGGAGGCCTGACCTGGACCCAACTGACGATACCCTCTGGCAACTCAAGCCGCATGTTGTTGGCGCTCAACCCTGCCAACGCTCAAGAACTTTGGCTGGCCTACCCCAGCGGAGCCAATGGCTTTAAAGTCTACAAAACCACAAACGGTGGCGGTTCCTGGACGAACCTTACAAATAGTTTACTCAATAATGAGTCTGTTCAAGCGTTGGTTCATATTGCCGGAACTGACGGCGGAATTTACGTTGCCACCAACAAAGCAGTATACTACCGCAATAACCAAACAGATTTTACATTAGAGAATAACGGCTTGCCTCTTTTCACCAACGGAAACATTCTTAAACCTTTTTATAGAGATCAAAAGATTCGCATGGCCACTTATGGCAAAGGCATTTATGAAAGTAATCTAGTCGAAAACCCAAGTGAGGTCATTGCACGAATTACCGCAGATAAACTGAGTCAGACCGCAGTTTGTGCCATTGACTCCTTTTATTTTGACGATTACTCATTTTTAAGCCATCAAGGTGCAAGTTGGCAATGGACTTTTCCGACGGGGAGTCCGAGCAGCTCCACTTTACGTAATCCGGCAGTTTATTTTCAAAACCCCGGGCAGCATCTCGCTATTTTACAAGTTACGGATGGTACTGGCCAAACCGATACCGATTCTTTATACGTAACGCTATCCATGTTTAACTTTCAGCCGGGTATTCAAGAAGATTTTCAGCAGGAATTTTTACCACAAGGATGGAGTGTTGTTGACCATAATGGAAATGGAACGTGGGGCCTCTCTACTTCGGCGGGTGGTTTTGGAAATTCTAGCCAAGCAACATTCTTTAACAACTACGATATCGACTCTCAAGGAAGTTATGATGATTTAATCATGCCTATTGAAACGGGTTATTTGTCTCAACAACCCTATCTTTATTTTGATGTAGCTTATGCCCGTTGGGGTAGCGGCTATTCAGACTCTCTGCAAGTCGTGGTTTCGTCGGATTGTTTTGCCACCGAAGATATTTTATACTTTAAAGGAGGGGAAATATTGGCTACATCTCCTGATAACCAGGCCTTTTTTATACCGACCAATGCGCAATGGCGCAAAGACTCCGTAGACTTAAGCGCATATGCCAACAGTGGTAATTTGCAAATTGCCTTTCGTAACATTGGTGACTGGGGCAACTGCCTGTATTTAGACAACATCAATTTAGGCTCTTTGGCCAACACATCTGAAATTCAAGCAGCCAAAAGAATGATCTATCCGAATCCGGCCTGCCCTGGCAGTAGTATCCATGTGTCAGGAGCCGAAGCTACTTTTGCACGCCTACTCGACATGAAAGGTAAGGAGGTTTTACAATTTGAAATGGGTGCACCTATAACACTACCACAACAACTCAAGTCTGGAACTTACCTTTTTCAAATTTATAGTGAGCAGCTCATTACCAATCATTCGTTAATCATCATTGATTAAAAGTGTTATTCCACAAAGATTTCGTGGATTTGGCATAATTTGTGATATTTGCAAACAAATTCTATGATATGCGTATTTTACTTGTTTTTATTTTAAGCCTAATCAGTATCAATGCCATGGGCCAAGATGCTAAAGCTCAGGGCATACTCGATAAATTATCGACCAAAATGAAGGGCATGAAGTCCTTCTATATTGAATTCAACGCAAGTATCAAAAACAGCACCAACGGAACCAACGAAAATGAGATCGGAAAAGGCTGGGTCAAAGGCAATAAATTTTATGCGTCTTATGGTGAAAACACCATGATATGCAATGGCGTTAAAACCTGGACAATTGTCAAAGACGAACGCTCTGTTTATGAATCAGATGCCAGCGCCGACGACGAAGAGTCAATCAACCCTAAGCGCCTCATGACCATCTGGGAGACTGGTTTCAAGAATAAATACGACCACGAAGACAAATACAACGGCGAGGCGGTGCATATCATTAACCTGTATCCTAAGGTACCATCGAAGGCGGAGTACCATACCATTGTTCTGTTCATTTCAAAAGCAGATAATGAACTCGTAAAGGCAAGTATGAAAGCCAAAGACGGAACATTAATGACGTATGTTGTCACTAAATTTTCAGCAAATCCAGAGATTGAAGACGCAAAATTTGTATTTGATAAAAAGAAATTTCCGGGTTACCCCGTTATCAAGGACTAACGCTTCAATAAGCGATCGATTTCTCGCTTGTCGTCTTTTTCTTTGAGGTCTTGACGTTTATCGTGTAGTTTTTTTCCGGTTGCGCAGGCAATTTGAATTTTTACCCAACCTTTTTCTGATAAAAACAGCTTCAGCGGCACTAGGGTGTGCCCTTTGATTTTTAAGAACTTTTCAATGCGCAGGATTTCTTTGCGCTGTAGCAATAATTTGCGGTCTGCCCTAGGCTTGTGGTTGTAAAAGGAGCCGTTCTCATATGCTGTGATGTGCATGTTGCGCAGCCATACCTCCCCTTTTTCAAACAAACCGTAAGACTCGAGAATACTGGCTTTTCCGTTGCGTATACTTTTGATTTCGGTACCGGTTAATACCATACCAGCCTCGTATATTTCGTCGAGATGGAATTCAAAGCGCGCGCGTTTGTTTCGGATATTGAGCTCCTTCATAGCCATGTTGCAAAGTTAGTGTTTTGAACAGCTGTGCGCATCAAAAGTTTCGTTAATTTTAGCCCATGCAAATTCCTTCGGTTTATTTAGATCAGGCCGTAGATCAACTGGCAAGCTTACCTGGTGTTGGGCGCCGCACTGCACTCCGCCTTGCTCTGGACCTGCTTAAACGAACCGATGTTGAAATCGACGATTTTGTTGGTGCGCTCAGTGCTTTAAAGGATAAAGTATTGCGTTGCGTACATTGTGGAAACATTACCGATACACCTGTTTGTGGTATTTGTAGCAATCCTAAAAGAGACGCCTCCATTATTTGCGTTGTTGAGGATATTCGAGATGTCATGGCCATAGAATCGACGAGTACTTACAATGGCATGTATCATGTGCTCGGTGGCCTGATTTCACCCATGGATGGCATTGGCCCGCAAGCCTTGAACATCTCGAGCCTACCTGCGCGCATCGAGAAAGACCAACCCAAAGAAATTATTTTGGCATTGAGTCCTACAATGGAGGGCGATACCACAAACTTCTATATCTATAAAAAAATCAAAGCGCACGAATTGATAGTGACGCGCATTTCAAGAGGAATAGCTGTGGGTTCTGAGTTGCAATATGCCGATGAACTTACTTTGGGCCGCAGCTTACAACAAAGACAAATTTTTGAGCTTCAACAGTAGTGCCCAATTCAAAAAGATAATTTGAGGCCTTAGTCAACTTTAAACACACGTGTTTTTCTCTTGAGGTAGCGCATTCCCAGTCCAAACACCACAATAAACAAGCCCGTAACTAAATGTATCTTGAGCGTGCCTTGAAGCACACCTAACACATAGTTCTGAAACAAAACTAAAACAAACGCAGTGGTCATAGAAGCCGCCCACCCAGAGTATTCATTTTCGAGTACTACCTTCAATGAAAAAGGTTGCGCATTTGCTTTATATTTCCAAAATGCTGGCAAAAGAAGTGGTGTTTGTTTTCTCCAGTCGAGGTAGGCCTGCCCAAACTTACGAGTTAAAAATTGCTCTTCAGCATAGATGATCAGGCGGTAATAGGCCACAAACAAGACAAGAAACACAGGAACCAACCAAACAATCCCTGTAAAGACTGCCCAACCAATGTAGGTAGTGATATTGCCGAGATAAAGTGGATGACGTACCATGGAATATATGCCGGTTGAATTCAGGGCTTCAGCAACTTGTTCGTCTCGGTTGCGACCCGAGGTATGCGCGGCACGTTTACCCACTGCAAGTGCCCGAATGAAATGACCAAGAACAACCAAAGCAATTGCCAAACCTATATAATTTGAATTGCGCCAATTGGCATATTCTGGATAATAATGCATCAGGCCAAAAGCAACGATAAAAAAGAGTACTGGAATCTGACCACGGTATTTAAAAAACTGATTTCCGAGCTTTTCCAATTGATTTTGTTCAGACATTGGCGATTTTTTTTGTATATTTAAAGAATGGCAAATGTAATGATTAATTTTGGGGGCAATGAAAGAAAAATACAAGCTTGAGTTCCTTCTCAAAACCAACCCAAGGGTCTTGGATAAACTCCTGAGCACCCCTGACGGCCTCGCCGATTGGTTTGCCGACGACGTCAGGGTTTCTGACGACATTTACACCTTTGAGTGGGATGGCAACTCAGAACCCGCCCGTTTGTTGCAACTTAAAATGAACACTAAGATTCGTTTTCAATGGATAGAAGACGAAGAAGAAGGACTTGACACCTACTTTGAACTCGCCTACGTCGTTGACCCAATGACAAACTATGTCATTTTACACATCACCGACTTTGCTACATCTGCTGACCTCGAAAGCAGTTCTGCACTCTGGCACCAAGCCATCTCTGACCTCAAGCGCATCATTGGCGCCTAAAACCCCACTGCAACTCAAGTTTGGCTTTATTGCTTAAATTTGCCCTAAACTACGCGCTTGAAACGTCTCGTTCTGTTTAGCCTGAAGTCTTTTACCGGACCATTTATCGTGACGCTCCTGATCTCGATGTTCATGCTTATTTTGCAATTTTTTTGGGTCTACATTGACGACTTAATGGGAAAAGGGCTGAGCGTTTGGGTGATCCTAGAGCTACTGGTGTATGTTTCAGCAGGTATTATCCCGATGGCACTGCCCTTAGCCATCTTGCTCTCTTCGCTCATGACCTTTGGCAACTTAGCTGAACACAACGAGCTCACTGCCCTTAAAGCGAGTGGATTCTCTTTGCTCAGAATCATGCGTCCACTCATTACAATTGTGCTGCTCATCTCGATAGCTACTTTCTTTTTTGCCAATTATGTGATTCCGGCAGCAAACCTGAAGTGGCATACCCTTATTTACGATATCCAGAATAAAAAAATTGAAACCATGCTCACGCCTGGTGTCTATTCCAAACATTTCGAAGGTTATGCCATTAAAATCGACTCCTTAGCTGGCAATCAATGTTTTGACATTACCATCCACGATTACACTCAACCCTCACAATTGCGCACTGTTCGCGCAAAGAAAGCCAATATTTACAAGTCTGTCAACGGTCGATATGTTTTCTTGAATTTAAAAGATGGGCACATATTAGAGGAACTCGATATTCAAAATCCGATGTACCTGCCCAACAATACCATTAGCAATCCATCTGAGCGTCCATCCAGAGTATCCAAATTTGACCAAGGGGTTTATAAGCTCGACCTCGAAGGGCTCGACCTTA